>PXAV01000091.1 GCA_003565715.1 Methanosarcinaceae archaeon | reverse complement strand
CGTCTATCTCTGTTAGTATCTGGCTGACCACCCGTTCGGTAGTATGGGCATCCACACTTGATCCACGCTCCGAGGCCATCGAATCTATCTCGTCAAAGAAGATGATAGTTGGCGCAGCCTGCTTAGCCTTACGGAAAGTTTCCCTGACAGCTTTTTCTGAGTCGCCAACATAGCGGCTTAGCAGTTCAGGGCCTTTTATACTTATGAAATTTGCTTCACTTTCGGTTGCTACAGCTTTTGCTAGCAAGGTCTTTCCTGTCCCGGGCGGCCCAAATAGCATTATACCCCTTGGAGGTTTTGTATTGACCACATCAAAAAGTCCGGGATATTTAAGGGGCCATTCCACTGCTTCTTCAAGTTCCTGCTTTGCTCCATCAAGGCCACCGATATCATCCCAGCTTATATGGGGTATCTCCACGAAGATCTCTCTCATAGCTGAAGGCTCTATATTCTTCAATGCCTCATCAAAATCCTTCTTTGTAACTTCTAGCTTCTCTATGAACTCAGCAGGTATCTCGTCCTCTACATCATCTATCCGAAGTTTAGGAAGCAGACGTCTCAGAGCATGCATTGCCGCCTCCTTGCTCAATGAGGCCAGGTCAGCTCCCACAAAGCCATGGGTCACTGCTGCAATATCTTTGAGCTTTAGACCTTTTTCAAGTGGCATACCTCTTGTATGCACATAAAGTATCTGCAAGCGTCCTTCAGAATCCGGAATGCCCACTTCTATTTCCCTGTCAAACCTCCCTCCGCGGCGCAGAGCTTCATCAATGGAATTGGGACGGTTTGTAGCAGCGATAATTATTATCTTGCCTCTTGAAGAAAGCCCATCCAGAAGGGATAATAACTGGGCTACAACCCGTCTCTCCATTTCTCCAAGGACCTCATCACGTTTTGGAGCTATGGAATCGATCTCATCTATGAAAACGATAGTAGGTGCATTGCGTTGCGCCTCTTCAAAGATCTCCCTGAGCTTCTGCTCACTCTCTCCATAATATTTTGAGACTATCTCTGGTCCGCTCACAGAGATGAAGTTAGCATCCGTCTCGCTGGCAACAGCCCTTGCAATGAGTGTTTTACCAGTCCCCGGGGGTCCGAATAGAAGGACACCCTTTGGTGGGTCCACTCCAAGCTTATTGAACAGCTCAGGATGCTTTAATGGAAGTTCTATCATCTCACGCACAAGACCAAGCTCTCTTTGAAGTCCACCGATGTCCTCATAGTTTATCTGGCCAGCAACCGTCTCTGCAATTGCTGCCTTTTCTCTCAGATTTATCTGTGTGCTCCTGCTTACGATCACAGGGCCTGTCGGTTTACTTGAAAGCACTACAAAAGAAATGGGATTGTTCACCGTTTCAACACGTATGTTCTGTCCCTTTGTTATCGGGCGCCCTTCCAGGATACGGAGTATAAAACGTGCACCACCAACAAGATGTGTCTCCTTTGTTGGAGCAAGTGTTAATGATTCAGCCTCTGTTACCAGGGCCTTTCTGACAGCTACTTTATCATCGATACTTACCTTTGCATTGTTGCGCAGGTTTCCGTCTATTCTTATAAGCTCCTTCCCTGCATCCTCTGGATAACCGGGCCACACTATGGCGTAACATTTGTCCTTGCTCTTTATCTCTATGATATCCCCGCTCAATGCACCTATCTTTTGCATCAGGTTCTTGTCAAGCCTGGCAATCCCTCTACCTGCATCCCTTGGATATGCCTGGCTGACACTTACAGTTATCTCATGGCTCATGCACTATCTCCGGGGGAAATGTTCACTTTTAATGTGTTGAAGATATTCATTAGGAATATATTCAGTAAACCTATGATTTAATGCTTCTGGGTTTTTCTTTACAAAAAAGTCAAAAAATGCTTGCACCAATTATATATGTCTATAGAAAAACATAATGTGGTATCGGTATACTATGCTTCTATAAAATTGATGACCTCTTAACTGTATCTATCTTGCCATCTCTTCTTTCAGTCTGGATACAAGTTCTTCCTTTATGCAGGATGTACGGTCACCGCCACAGACCATGCCTCTTACTCCGATGATATCAGGGCGAATACGCCTTAGCATGGGCAGATCCTCAAACTTCAAAGTACCTGCCAACGCAGACTCAAGCCCATGTTTGCGTATTGAGGCGGTAAAAGCTGTAAGTTGTTCTTCGTTCATGAACTCAAATGTTGATCTGCCATCTTTTATTCCTGTATCGACCATAACCACATCCACTCCTGCCTTTGCACCGATATCAGGAAGCAACATGGGGTCAATGGAGTTTATACGGCTATGATCAGAATATCCGGATACGACAACCTTTTTATGAGGGTCCAGCTCCTTTACCGCCTTTGTTATACTCTCAAGCATCTCAAAAGCCTGGTCCTCTGTCTGTATATCATACAGACCAACTTTTATGTAATGTGCCCCGGCAGTTGCCGCACCAAGTGCTGCAAGTGAAGCGGTTCCTGGTTTGAAGTTGAAATCACCTATTGTTGCACTTATTGGTTTTTCCGAATTCACGGCATCTTTTACTGATCTTATGACCCACGGGAAATTCGCCCCCAATGAACCTTCTTTTGGGTTCTTCACATCAACGATGTCAGCACCTCCTTTATGTGCTGCGATCGCCTCTTCAGGACTGATAGGACTGACAAGCAATTTCATTTTATTGACCTCTTTTTTATATCATGACATATGTATCAATTATATATGTTTCGTGTCATCTTAGTTCTTGATATCTTCAACCGGACAGTGGTCCATGCGCAGGGCGGCAGACGCAGTGAATACAAACCTATTCACTTTTCAAGCAATATATGTAATACTTCTGATGCCTTGAAAATAGTGGATACAATAATGCCTTCAGAAGTATATATAGCAGACCTTAACCTGCTTGAGGGGATAGGCAAGAAGGAAAAGAACTTTGATATCATAAGGTCAATTGCTGAGAAAGCAAAGGTTATGCTTGATCCGGGTATAGGTCCGGGCTCAGAAACAGAAGAGATAATGGATGTTGTTCACTCGGTTGTCCTGGGCACTGAAACTGCATCCCTTGAAACAATAGAAGAGATCAGTTCACTGTATCCGGGAAGGGTCAATGTAAGCATTGATATAAAAAACGGCAGTGTACTCACAAAGCATTCTTCTGTACCTGAGGACCCACGTATAATAGTTGAGCTATTGAACAATTTTGCACTTGAGGATATCATAATCCTTGATCTTGACAGGGTTGGCACATCTAGGGGCGTGGATTCACAATTCTTAAGTAAGATTGTTTCTATCTCTGACCACAATGTGCTACTTGGTGGCGGTGTCCGGAATGCTGAGGACATTGAGCTATTAGAGGATATAGGAGTTAAAGGTGCACTAGTGGCAACAGCTCTGCACAATGGTTCTGTCCCCCCTCATATGGTTCAGCAATGAAGGAATTGTTACAAAGAAGGCTCTATCTTTTACATTGTGGTGTAATCATGGCAGAAAAGGACGATACTGAAGATATAATGGATATAGGCGAAGAATATGCAGAGATCAAAATGGGCGGTGGCTGGTTTCTTACCATTACACTGGCATCCAGTGAGAGGTTCGAGAAGGAATACATAGAGATAGCAAAAGAGCGAGGCGGGCAGAAAAGGGGCCGCTTTAATCTAAACCCGAAGTACGCCAGGGTTCTTGGAGAGGCACTCATTAAATTCGCTGACGAGAATAAGCTATAACCCCTCTTTTTTAATTTTCTATTATCAGGCAATTATTGATCTTTTCACACGATGAATGCTGTATTTCAAGTCAAGTCAGTGAACGTATGGCATCAATTGTATCCTTTTCGATCATTTCTATAGGTCTGTCTGTGTTTATCACTACGAACTTTTCAGGTTTGGCACTTACCAATTGCAGATAGTTTGATCTGACCTGTTCAAGGAAATCTATCTTCTCGAACTTTGTCTGTGCACCACGGCTATCACACCTGTTAACTGCAATTTCGGGGTCTATGTCAATAATATAGTCATGTCCGGTTCTAAAGTCCAGCCCATATGCAATTCCTGTATCCATTTCATTGGATCTTTGAATCTGTGCTTAAGTGTTACGGCCTGGTATGCAAAACGACTTGCAGAATAACGGTCTGATATGACATTTGTTCCTTTTTCAACAGCTGGTTGTATAAGTTTGGATACATGTTCCGCATGGTCTGCGGTAAAAAGCAAAAGTTCTGCAAGATCGTCAGTATCTGAATGTATGGCACGGTTCACAGCTTCTCCTATCCAGCTGTTGCTTGGCTCCCTAGTAAAAATAAAATCATAGAATATAGGATTTGAACGAAGGCGGGTAGTGATAGTTGACTTACCGGAACCATCTATACCTTCCAGTGTAATGAGCTTACCTTTCATTTATATCAACTATCTAATCAAGGGTATATTATTTAGTTCATTTGTTCTGCATCTAATAGTGTAATGTAATATAGTTCGATATAGTTAGATATAGGTTATTTTCATGTTCTTGAGACATTTTCACTACCGCACTGCTGGCACACAACAGGAAAAAGGTCAGGATTTTCCATAAAAACGAATTCGCACCTGTTACATATGAAATATACCTTCATTGGGTCATAGCCTTCCATTATTATATCGTCTCCATTGATTATAGTTGAGCTACATGTAAATATACTTAAAGTTATATAAAAATATATCCGGCAGGCATATATGTAAAGGGCAATAACCCAGAATAGATATCCAATGACAACCGTAGGAGTAATCACCAGGGGTAAATACGGTAACAGGCTGATCGAGACCATTGGTTCGAAGACGGATATGCAAGTGGTTCACGCTTCTGTACCAGATATAATACCCGATATGATCGATGAACCACATACTTTCCTGAAAGAACTCGATATAGACAAATCGGTGTTCAATGCCGATATAATCATCACTTATTCGCTGCATCCGGACCTCACAGTTGCAATTGCACATATGGCAGGTAAAGCTGGCGCAAAAGCTCTGATAGTTCCCGGGGGTACCTCTAAGGCACCACTTACAGAGCTTAGATCTATACAAGATCAATATGGTATGCTTATCGAAGTAGAGGAAATATGCTGTGCGCTGAATGAAAAACCGCAAACTAGGGACTTCTGTGCACAACTTTCAATACCTGTATTGGAAATTTGTATAAAGGAAGATATTATAGAATCTGTGAATGTGCTGCGTGGAGCACCATGTGGGAGTACCTGGCATATGGCAAGAGGACTTGTAGGTACGAGGGTAGAAGAAGCACCTTCAAAGGGAGGCCTGCTAATACAGCAGTATCCTTGCAGGGCAATAAGAGGGAACATGGGTGGGATACACCGTTCAGCAGAGATACATAAACGAGCTGTAGAAGAAGCTCTGGAAAAAAAGAAATGATAAGATATGATAATGGTGGATAATGGATAACAGTCAGATAGCTGATATGTTCAGCAGGATGGCCATGCTCCTGGAGTTTAAGGGGGAGGATCCTTTCAAGGTAAAAGCTTATAATAATGCTGCAAGAAACATAAAAAGGCTTGATGAAGAGCTTTTTCACATGTACGGCAAAGGTAATATAGAAGATATTAATGGTATTGGAAAAGCTCTTGAGGATAAGATAATCCAAATGCTGGAAAAAGGTACTTTCAAAGCCTATGAGAAAGTTGCAGAAGAGATACCAGAAGGTATTATGGAAATAATGGATATTCCTGGTATTGGACCTAAGCAGGCCAGACTTTTTTATGAAAAGCTTGGCATAAGCTCAGTAGATGGTCTTGTCAAGGCTGCCGGGGAACACAGGATACGCAAACTTCCCCGTATGGGTCCAAAGCAGGAAGAGAATATACTAAGGTCTGCTATTAGATATCAACAGCATAATAGCAGAGGCAGACATACAATAGCATTTGCAATGAAGATGGCAGAGGAGATAAGGGAAGCCCTTTGTTCCGCTGAATTCATTGAAAATGTTGTAATAGCAGGCAGCCTGAGAAGAAAGAAGGAAACAGTTGGTGACATTGATTTAATAGCTGTTTCAAGCGACCCTGAGAAAGTCGTTAGTTTTTTTACAGGCATGGAAAAAGTAGAAGATGTGTTAGTAACTGGTACACATAAAGCATCTATCATATATTCTTGCAATACAATGGGAAGCATCAATATAGACCTGAGGGTTATCGATGGGCATTTCCTTGGCTCGATGCTTCAATATCTAACAGGTTCAAAGGAACACAACATACACTTAAGAAAACTTGCACTTTTAAAAGGCTATAGTCTTAGTGAGTATGGGTTTACTGATCAGGGCACTGACAAGTCTGTCTCATGTAAGAGGGAGGAGGATGTGTATAGATTATTGGGACTGGAGTATATCCCTGCGGAAATAAGGGAAGACTTGGGTGAAATAGAGGCCAGCCAGTCAGGTAACTTGCCTGCACTTGTAAAAAAAGAAGATATCAGAGGTGATCTTCATATCCATTCCAACTGGAGTGATGGTACAGTTGGTATAGAGAATATTGTGCAGGCTGCGGTCCAAAGAGGGTATGAGTACATAGCAATAACCGATCATTCTCCTTCAACTGTCATTGCTAACGGTCTATCCGAGAAAAGGCTTTTTGAACATGTAAATGAGATCAGGTGTATCCAGGAAGAGTATGATAATATCAGAATACTGTCAGGTACAGAATGTGATATACTGGCAGATGGAAAGCTTGATTACAGCAATGGAGTGCTTGAGGAACTGGATATTGTAATAGCTGCTGTCCATGCGGGGCAGAACCTGAATAGGGAAAAAATGACAAGGAGAATAGTTGCTGCACTTGAGAATGAGCATGTTGACATTCTTGCCCATCCCACAGGGAGAAAATTTGGAAGACGTGCTGCTTATGACCTGGATGTAGACAAGATATTTGCAGTAGCAAAGGACAATGAAAAAGCCCTTGAGATAAATTCATCTCCATGGAGGCTTGACCTGAACGATATCAATGCAAAGAAGGCAAAGGAAAATGGCCTGAAGATTGCGATCAATACAGATGCACACACCATTGAACACTTTGATAATATAGGATTTGGGATAGATGTTGCAAGAAGAGGGTGGCTTGGACCAGATGATATAATTAACTGTATGGGCATGAAAGAGCTTTGTACATGGCTTGGGATACATAAATAAAAATACCTGTCTTTGGCTTTTTCGATTTTATCTTTAGTAGTGCAATAACTTCTAATTCATGCTATTGTCCAGTGGGCTTATTTGCCTTTATTTTGCAGTTTTATGCGCTCCCCTAATATGCATTTTCCTTCCCTGTGGCCTCCAAGAGGGTTAAAGGGAGTTCCCAGAGAATTCATACATCTTGCCATCACAGCAGCCCCGCGTGCAAGACCGTCGTCCACAAAAACAACATTCTCATCTATCTTATGATTAATACCAAGTTCATCAAGATACTTGAGTATTAATTTTGGTTTGTTTCCTGTTATACCTGCTCTACCTGTTATGCCTATGGCGGTATCTTCATAAACAAGTCCTTCCTGTTTTGCTACTTTGACAAGACGCTGTACAACATGTGCCATGACATCGTCTATTACTGCAAAGAGGAAATTCATATTATGTTTTTTGTATATCTCTGCACCAAGGGCTGAAAGTTTATCCATGTCCGAACCATTGTCTCCAACATCACACCCGATAAGTACCACATTTATAGCTTCTGCAGCATCAGAATTTACAGGTACACTGCCATATCTCTTCCGTCCCCTGGGTACCCTTTCTATTGCAATACAATTCAGTATCTTCTCTGAATATTCCTTTATAGCCTTGCCTTTAAGTCTTAGGGTAAAGCCACCAATTGAGCTACTATCAAAAACATCAAGTGCAGTACCTTTGTCAGGATCCACCATCCCGGTTCCCTGGATTATCGAGTCTGGAATGGCACCCGCGTATCCACAGAAGTTTCCGATGGTTTTTGCATAGGGCAGCTCAGGACTGATGATCCTGCCATCTAGTGTCGTACCAAAGTCAATAGAAATACAAGGATTGCGAAAATCCACATCTACCCACTTTGCACCTTCCTTTATCCCGGCTGTCGCAAGCTCTCCTTCCATCTCATTGGCAACAATTTCAACGCCTGTTGAACCCGTTGGAGGTGTAACACTTGCAACAGCTCCATCAAATACTACCTTTTCAATCTTGGAGTATTTCCGGAATCTTTCCGGGAGATTTGATATCGACATGGGTGGTGTCATACGGTTTGGCGGTACACCAGCCATCAGACATCCATCTGCAAGAGCCTTTATAAACTCTCCCACCTCGTCCGGGGAATCAAACCCTGCCACAACACCCGTTGACCTTACAACGAAATGGATATCTGTTCTTATATCCAGATTTGCATCCCTCACAGCCCCAAGAAGTGTATCCCTTACCATCTCACCAACAGATTTCCTTGTCAGCTCGACACCGTTGAGGGTCTTTCCAAAGATCTCCTCACCTTCTTTTGGTGCCCTAACATCCCTTGTCATACTTAGTGTTTTCCTTATAAGGTGTGTCTTGCCATCTTCAAGGCTGGTGCCTGTAAGTATGCATTTAGTGGTGGTGTTACCTACCTCTACAGAAGCAACTATGAAGTAGGATTTGGATTTGTTTTTTAGGTCAAGTAAACGCACTGTGGGGCTTTTTGCGATTCTGGGTTTGTATGCCATCTATATTCCTCACATATAAGTATGAAGTTTCTGGATTATCGTATTATCATCAACGGCACCTATTATTCTGTCAACAGATTTTCCATTTTTAAATATAAGCATTGCAGGTATACTGCTTATTCCAAAGCTCACAGATGTAATTTTCTCCTCATCTACGTTCAATTTGCCAAAAACAACATCTCCCTGCATTTTCTCAGCAAGCCTGTCTATAACAGGAGCAAGGGTTCTACATGGGCCACACCATGGTGCCCAGCAGTCCACAATAACAAGTGGATACTTTGATATGAACTCATCAAAAGAAGCATCTTTCACCTCAACAGGGGTTGAAGGATACTTTTTTTTCTCCAATTTTACCTGGAGCTCATGCATTTTTTTCTGTCTTATTGACTCTAGTTCATCCATTGAAATCACCGATCAGGGTGTTAGTTATAGATATTCATCTTTGAACCTGACAAAAGATATCATAGATATCTTCCTCATATGTACCTTTAACCCATTTAATCATATGCATGGCTGTGTGCAATTTATACATCAGGATTCCTTGCTTTTGATATATAATAAAATGACTTATAGGAGAACAAATGATTAATAAAGGTAATAGTTAAGGACAATAGGCAAAAACACCACAAAGAAGTTGGAAAGTAAAAAAACCATAGATTATATTTTGCGTTGTCTGATGATTATATTGAATGGTATGTATTATGGCCAAATGAAATACAGAGGACCTGTATGAATTAGATCCAGAGGGGTTTGAAACATTATTATCCAGACTATTCTCTGAAATGGGTTATAGTGTAGAGCTGACACAATACTCTAGGGGCAAAGGAGTTGACATTGTTCTTAGGATCGAGAACCCCTGACTTTCACACATATGGCTTGTAAAGACAAAGAGATATTCTAATCCTGTTGGCGTAAAGGATTTCAGGGATATAGTAGCTTAAGGTACAGGGATCGTGTGGATGGTGTTATCATTGTCACAACATCGGTATTTACAAAAGAAGCTTTAACGAAGCCACAGAACACAACCATAAGCTTATAGACGTTTCTTTTCTTCTGGAGATGCTCAATCATTACATTCCAAATGGATATAACGGTGGATTAGCATCCTGGAGGATGCATGATGTGGGAATCAGGGATTATTTTGGATGCGGGCTTATTCTGAGAAACGGGAGAATATAGTTGCAGATGAATCAGTTTTCTTTATGTTGATGATCCGGTGTTGTGGAAGGAAATGATAGGGCATTGCGTGAGAACCTCCTTATTTTCAGAATTGATTTCACATGCGTGAAATATAAATAAAGGTTACATCAATTGATTATACTATTAATGAATGGGAGGCTATTTCTATGGATACAGAAATGATCAATATAGATGGCATGATGTGTGGACACTGTAAGGCCAATGTGGAGAAATCCATTGGTGATGTTGCAGGTGTCATTGAAGTGAAAGTTGACCTTGAAGCGAAAAAGGCAACTGTAACTTTAGACCCATCTGCTACCAACCTTGATGAGATAAAGGCAGCAGTAAAAGACGCAGGCTACAAAGTAGTGGTCTGAATTAAACAGAAATATATTCCTTATCATAGGTCATGAAAGCTAATATAAAAGTCTATGGTATGACATGCATGCATTATCAAAAACGTGTCAACGATGCCATATAACCCCTTGAAGGGTAATGTCTGTAGATGTAAACCTTAATGAAGAGAAGGCTTCTGTAGATTTTGATGAGAGCAGAATAAGTCTTGAGGATATAATCAGTAAAGTGACAGATGCAGGCTATGATACAGGAAAGCATGCATGTCATGTATATTATACTGATAAGACAATATGTAATTATGGTCCAGAAGAACCCATCCTGGATGATAGAGTTGTGAATGGAAAAGATATTGAAGATGGTCCTGTAAATAACTTGGTGCTCAGGATCTCTGGCATGCACTGTTCTGCATGTGCTTTGAACATAGAAAAGGCGCTTAAAAGGCAAAGTGGGATTCTATCGGCATCTGTAAACCTTTCCCATGGAAAGGGCATCAATTCATTGCTATCCTTATCATTACACCAGCTGAAATAGAAGATGTTATAGATTCTATAGGATACAAGGTTGCAAAGGATATTGCTGTACTTAAAATAGCTGGTATGACATGTGCTGCATGTTAACAGAATGTGGAAAAAGAATTAAAAAGGCTTGAGAGGGTTCACTCAGCAAATGTTAATATCATTACATGCAGGCCCAACGTGGAATATAATTCCTCGCTTGTCCCTTTAGATGAGATGAAAAGAGCTGTCGAAGGGATGGGTTATTCTGTATCCATATGGTCTGGCAGCAAAGATCCGGAGGACAGGGCAAAGGGTAAGACATCAGAATCCATCCGGAAGCTTATGGGGCTGCAGGCAAAAACAGCCCGCATAATAGTGGATGACAAGGAAAAGAAAGTTTCTTATGAAGGCGTGCTTGTAGGCAATATTGTCTTCGTCAGGCCAGGCGAGAAAGTTCCTGTTGATGGGATTGTTGTTGAAAGCTCTTCTGCAATGGATGGGTCTATGATCACAGGAGAGAGCATACCCGTATAAAAAAAAGTAGGTGATATGGTTATTGGTTCTACTATCAACAGGTCAGGGGCACTTAAGTTTCGGGCCACTAATGTAGGTTCTGATACAGCCTTTGCAAGGATAATCGAGCTTCTAGAGAACGCTCAGGATTCAAAGGCACCTATACAGAGAATAGCAGATCTTGTAGCTGGTCATTTCATAATTGCTGTACCTATCATAGCCCTGGGAGTTTTTTTCTTCGGTACTTTGTAGGTTTTGTCTTATTTGATGTTGCTCTTAACTCCGGAATTACAAGTACTTTCCTTTTCTCATTGCTTATCTCTATTACTGTTCTTGTGATCTTCTGCCCGTGTGCTGCCGGGCTTGCAACACCTGCTGCTATAATGGTGGGTACTGGTAAAGGGGCGGAGAACGGGATATTGATAAAGGGCGGAGGGGCACTGGAGAGGAACTGAAGGTCGATACTATAGTGTTTGATAAGACGGGCACCCTCCACACAAGGAAAGCCTGCGATCACTGACATTATACCTGCTGCAGATACAAATATTGGTGTGGATGAGATGCTTGCAATCACAGCCAGTGTCGAGAAAGGTTCAGAGCATGCTCTTGGGGAGGCCATAGTTAGAGCGGCTGAGGATAAAGGGCTTGATATTATCAAGGCAGATAAATTCAGTT
>PXAV01000013.1 GCA_003565715.1 Methanosarcinaceae archaeon | reverse complement strand
GTTTTGCCAGTGGAAGGGTGCATCAGTCACTGTTACAAAATGATTATGCTTACCGGAGCCGTGAGGCAGACCTGCCTGCCAACCGGGGTAAAGGCACCCGTCATATTACCCTGAATAACGGAGCAGCCGTTGAACGCTATACCCGAACCTACGAATACGATGAGGCGGGAAATATTAAATATATAAAACACAACGGTGCTTCCCGGAACTGGACCAGGCAGATATGGACCTCTGCATCTTCCAATCGCTCATTGCCTTTATTCGACCATAATGACCTTGCGGTTACCAATCCTGAAAGCCGTTTTGATGGCAATGGCAATTGCGTCTATATGCCTCACATGCGAAGCCTGAAATGGAACTATCGTAACAATATCTCCAGGGCTGTTATCATAGACCGTTCTGCTCAGGGCAAACCAAATGATGAAGAATATTATGTATATGGTGGCGATGGCATGCGGGTGCGGAAAATAACTCAAAGATTAGTAGATGCAGCAAATGATATCACAGAACACACCGAGAAAATCTATTTATATGGTTGTGAGATAAAACGGATAACACGTAATAACGCCGAAATCCTCAAACGCTTCACATCAACTATAAGCGATGGTGATCATACCTTTGCAAGGGTCCATTCCTGGGAAAAAGACACTCTTGCACGTGAAACGGATGATTTAGCCAGGAAGAAAATTCACTACCAGTTAGCCAACCATTTGGGTTCTTCAGCTCTGGAACTCGATGAAAAAGGAGATGTGATAACTTATGAAGAGTATTTCCCTTACGGAGGGACATCATTTATTGCCGGGAGGAACAAAAAGGAGATTGACCTGAAAGAGTACCGGTATTCGGGCAAGGAGCGCGATGACCTTACCGGCCTTTATTACTACGGTTACCGTTATTATGCCCACTGGATAGGAAACTGGATGAGCCCCGATCCTGCCGGGCCTGTTGATGGTCCCAATCTTTATCAGTTTGTTAAAGGGAATCCAATGACTGGGAAAGATTTAATGGGATTAAATACTGAGCTACAAAATGATTTCAACAAAAATAAAGATGATTTTAAGAGTAAGGGTAATTTCATGATAGATGAAACCATTTATGAAATATATGAGCATGAAAAACATGGATTTGTAGGTAGGGAGTTTTTTCGTGGTACAATGGATGAAGAAGGGCTAATTACAGGAATCAATGTAGTATTTGCAGATCTTCTTCCAGAGAATGAACTTTTAGTGAAAGCAGGTTTGGCAAAAGAATATGAATTTGAGCCTTTGGAATTCGGCCCAAGTGCTGTCTTAGCCAAAGATGCCCAGAAGTCTGAGGATGATTCCCGGGATTTAGAACATGAAACAATTTCCAGAAGTGAGCCTGAGGTAATAAGAGAACCTGCAGGAGAGACTGAATCTATAACGGATGTGCAGGAAGAGAGCGTTAATGAGGTACAGAGTTCTGATGATGGCAAGATCAATGCAGATAATGTTAAACAGGAAAAGGAAATAAAAGAATCGTTTTTAGGACGATTGGCCACTTCAATAGAGGAATCTCAAAAAGAACTGATTAATGAGACCACAAATGGAGGATTAGGATTTGCTTTTTTATCCGGCTCACTTGTCGGACTCGGCAGAGTTGGTACAGGAACTATCAGAATTGTTGATGCTGTAACTGATTTGGCGGCACTAGCGACAATTAAATTTTATGGTTTGAATTTAGATCAATCTAACACTGATCAAATTGCAGGAAGAGTAACTAATAGATTTAAGGATCAATGGGATATTGCTAAAACTGTTGCGAGTAATCCTGTCGGTGTCTTTGCTGATCTTCATGAACAAGCTGTCAGCACCCTTCATCATGCTATGATGGGTGATAAAAAGGCTATAGCAGAATCGACGGCAATGACCACAGAAATCAGTGTTGGTTTAATAGGTGCATCAAAAGCTAAGTCGTTCACGAAAAAAAATAAAAGTCCTAAAAGTAAAGCTGAAACTGAATATGGAGATCATACAAGAATAACCCCTGATGAAGTAATTAACTTATCAGATGGAACAAGTGGAGCAATAAATTCAGCAAGAGGAACAACTCAGCTATATGTTAATGGACAAATTGTTGATGTTCCATTGAATCAGTGGAATTGCGGATTTTGCAGTGTTGCAAGTCAAAGTTCAGTTGGAAACACATCTTCTGCTATAGCCAGGATTACTGATTTGCCGGAAGGGCCAATACATATTCCAATACTTCTTAGAGAAATGGGAATGTACAATCCCGCAACTACACGTACTGGGCTTTTACCTCATGAAGCCAGGAATTATATGATGTCACTTCCTAAAGGTACTAAATTCGTTCTTATGCATGACTTCTCACCAAATGCACACATGGCTCATGCAATTTCAGCGAAACGAACATTCTTTGGTTTGAGGATACGTGATTTTCAGGCTAGCTTTTTCTCCCGGCAACGCTATCGCGGTATTGATCCTACTGCGACGACTGTAGACGTGTTTCCAACAAATTCGCCATAGAGTGGCCTTTTATCAAACAGTTTAACGATATAATTTTAAAATCTTTAGCATGAAATATTTAGTCAGAATTTCTCCGGTCTCAAGAAATCAAACCCAGGTTATAAACTATCTAACTCGTCTGCTTGGCCCTGAAGAAACTGCTAAAGCAAGTGAACTTG
>PXAV01000128.1 GCA_003565715.1 Methanosarcinaceae archaeon | reverse complement strand
GCTTTCCTGAACGGTCTGAAGCCTTTCAGGCTGGAAGAGGCTATGAAGACCTATTTCATGCTGGGTGGAGTGCCTAAATACCTGCTCCTTGCGGCTCAGTTCAGCGAGCCGGAGGCTCTTAGCGTTTTCAATAAAATAATAAAATAAAATATCTTGTTGAAAAGATAGATTTATGTTGCCATGAGTATACAGGGCAACACAAACAGATCAGCATCAAAGAATGCCGCAATAATTGGCAGCTGAAATAAGATCCAGATCTTGGTCGTTCAGGTTCAGCAAACTGTCCTTATTTGAGCTGAATTCCGCTGAATCGTCCCAAAGGAGGAAAGTTCCATGCAATGAAGAGTACAGAACATTTCTTCACGGGCACAATTCTCATATACATATATAGTACTACCACACATAGCACATTTTTTTTCTACCAATTTCATTCGTACCACCTAAGTAAGCGTCCCTGCATTATACAAGCAGATGTAAGATACATATGAAGACACTTTTATTTTAATTACGACAATAACCCGACTGTCAAATTCAAATAGGTGAATTATACTATATAAATTTATGTCTGATGCATAAATCATTATCATCATCATTATTAAACATGAGGAAGAATATACTTCAGAAAAAGGTTATTATACAAAAAGTATGTTTCTGTATGTGTCATAGTGAAAGATTTAAATATATTTATTATATATAAATAAAAAGCGGACTAAATGAACTTGGAAGTAACCATTGTTCCATTAAGTAAAATAAAAAGCAATAGGACTTATAAAGTGTTTTTTTATATAACAGAGGATTTGAACCATGCTTGACCTGGGATCACCATCAACATTAATGGCTTTAGTCCTTGCTAGTAATTTCCTTGCGCCCTTCATAGTTACATACATCTCAATGCCATATTTTATTAAAAAACTTACAGAAAGAGGAGTAGTGGCACGGGATTACTACAAAAGGGAAGTGAAAATGATCCCGGAAAGAGGCGGTATTGCCATTATACTTGTTGCCATGGTATGTTTTTCACTCAATACACTTTTCTTTAAGTTCCACACAACAAATTATGTAGTGTTGATAGTTATAGCAATGTTTGCTCTTTTTGGCATACTTGATGATATGATAGATATTGGCAGGGTAACAAAGTTACTTCTTATGTACTATTGTTCTTATCCCCTGATACAGTATGCAACACATACTGCTTTTGAATTACCCACAATCGGTACTATGGAACTTGGTATACTTTACCTGCAGTTCATAGTACCCACTTATGTACTGGTCGCTTCCAATCTGGTCAATATGCATTCAGGATTCAATGGCCTTGCATCAGGGCTGGCTGTAATGGTACTTATCTCCCTTATCATAAAATCCGTACTCATAGGAGATGTTGCTAATATCATAGCAGTTGTAAGCATAACAGGAGCTGCTCTTGCTTACTTTATGTATGACAAGTATCCTTCCCGGATATTCTGGGGAAATGTAGGTTCACTGACAGTGGGTGCTGCAATCGGGACCATTATTGTGATACAGGGTTTCATAATAAGCGGGTTCATTATGCTAATTCCACATACTGTTAATTTTCTGATGTATGTCTATTGGAGGGTAAAGAAATTCCCCGAGGCAAAGTTTGGAAAGATCCGGGAGGATGATACCCTTGAAGTGCCAAACCCACTTACTCTTAAATGGGTGCTCCCATATTACTACAGGGTCACTGAAAAGCAAGCCACCTGGGCAATGTATGCAGTCACAGGTTTATTCTGCTTGATAGGGATTTTGCTACCAGGAAGGCTATAAAGCTGTAACTAACATTTTGTTAGATTCAGTATTATATCTGATCTCTAATTTAAAATAAAAACATATAAATATAATATATATTAATATATTAATATGCACTCCGGAATCAGGGCAATCCGCACACACCAAGGACTAGTTTATTACAGAGCTTTTGTTCTTTTTCTTTTGATGTTGTTCTTTGCACTTTCCTGCACAACGATTGCAGCATCTGAAACAAATATTGCTATAGTTCCTGAGAGTTATTTCATGAAGAGTGGAGAATATATTGACATATCAATATTAATAGACCCACACACCCCTATTGCAGGTGCACAACTTGATATATTGTACGATAAGGATATATTTGTTGTGGAAGACATAGATGAAGGGGATTTCTTTAAGCAAAATGGTGATAGTACCGTCTTTATAACTGGAACAAATGATGAGTCAAAAGGAAAGATAACTGGTCTTTTTGGAGTTTCGCTTGGAAGATCGGATATTGACAAAATGGGAAATTTTGCTACCGTCAAATTAAAAGTTCTTGACAATGGAGGACATGGGACCATCACCCTTTCTAATGTAATCCTAAGCGATGCTGTTGGAAATAAGGTTCCTGTTACCATTAAGAATGCATATATTGAAGTGAGAAACGACCAGGCAACAAGCCCGATGACAGGCTCAGGAGGAGGAGGCGGTGCATCTGGCTCAAGTGGTGAGAAAGTTGAAAATATAAAGATAAGAGAATCTGATAACAGGTATGTCCACAGTGGGACACTTGTGACCTATTATTTTGAAGAGAATGAAAATCCGATTCATTCTGTCAGTTACATGCCCCTTAAGAACGCAGGGGTCATAGCATGTACCGTAGAATCCCTTAAAGATACCTCTGCTTTGGTTTCGTTAGATCCCGATGGCATAGTTTACAAAAATATCAATATATGGATAGGTAATGCAGGCTATGCCGCAAAAGACAATATGGATAACATAAGCATTACCTTTAAAGTATCCAAATCCTGGACCCATTCAAATAATGTTGATCCTGAGAGCGTTTACCTGAATCACTACAATGAAGGAAGATGGATAAGCAGGGATACACAAATTACAGGACAGACTGAGGAACACTTCCTGTTCGAGGCAAAAATACCAGGATTTTCTTCTTTTGCTATTGCAGCAGATATACCAGATAAGATGGTTTTAGATGAGCGAGCTGATAACAATGTAAATGTTGTATCACTGAAAGAAGACAGATCATCAAGTGATACAAAACAAAATGAAAATAATTTAGACGGGGAACTGCCTGAGGAGCTTGCACAGAACAGCTCAATATTTATTTACTTATCCTTACTGATAATTTTTTTTACCAGACACAAGATAGCTGAAAAGTAATACTTAAGATCGTAAAAAATGCTCAATGAAACGCTCAAAAGTAATAAATCCTGTACGGTCCATCTCTACAGTGGAGACAGGACAATGATAATAGGGATTATGGCCGATTCACATGATTCTGTGGATGCGATAGAAGATGCTGTTAAGCTGTTCAACAAAAAGCAGGTCAGAGCTGTCTTGCATGCGGGTGATATTATCTCCCCCTTTACAGCAAACGCTTTCAGCTTTCTGGAAGCGGATCTGTACTTTGTGTTCGGGAACAACGATGGGGACAGATTGGCCCTAAAGGAAACGTTTGAAGAGATAGGTGCAGTATGTTGTGGTGATTTTGGCGATCTTGAGATATTCGGAAAGCATATTGCATTGATCCATGGTACATATGAACCACCTGTAAATGCCCTTGCAGGATCGGGGGATTTTGACATAGTTATCAGAGGACACACACATCATGCCGGTGTTACCAAGGTAAATGATACACTGTTGATAAATCCAGGTGAGAGCTGCGGTGTGCTTACAGGAAAAAGAACAGTCGCTGTACTTGATCCTGAACTTGGAGTAGAGATAGTAGAGATCTGATATATTGTTATCAATTGCTACTTTAAGGAAAAATAGGCGGCACATATTAAAAATATACATATGATGTGTTTTTTATGTCACAAAGGATTATCGGAAATGTATGCAACTTTGCAGATGAAAGGACGATGCAACTGCTTGCACTATGGAAAGAGAGCGTAAGCATTGTAGAGCTAAAGGATAGCACAATTGAGGAGCTACTCTATGAAGACTATTCACATTATATTGTAGTTCATGACCCTCTCAGAATGGAGTTCCCTCAAAAAAGAGAGGAATGGAACAGAAGATTTTGCAGTAATGTTGGAGTTTCAGTTGTTGAGCTTATTAAGGCCCATGGCAAGCATATTTATTTCAAAGGTCTTTTTGCCCATAACGGTTCCTTTGTTTACGGGATCTTGCCATACACATCTTTTGATAGAACAGAAGCTGATTTCCCACATCCTGAAATGGAGATACTAAAGAAGCGATCAATGAGCATTGCACTATCCAGGACCATAGGAAATACAATACTTGATGTAGGCTGTGGTATCGGGAGCACAACTTTGCAGATTGCAAAGAATAACCCCGGATCAGAAGTAACAGGAATAGATCTTCTTAAGAATACAATCGAACAGTGTCGACTAAATGCAGCAGCATATGATGTGAAAAATGCAAAGTTTACGGATGCAAATGTCTATGCACTACCATTTGAGGATAATACGTTTGATACTGTAACATGCTTTTTCATGCTGCATCATCTGGATAATATTGCAAAGGCATTGAAAGATATCAAAAGGGTGCTGAGCATAGATGGGACTGTGCTTGCTGTTGAACCACTTGACCATCATCATGGAACAAAAAGAGATATAGAGAACTGGGAAGCACTTTTTAAGTCCACTGGATTCTCAATTGAGGTTGAGCAGATAAACAGGGCTGTTCTTATCGTTGCCACACCCGTGTAAGAGAACATGGAGGAGCGGGCGGAACCACCCGCAATAGAAACAGATGTGCAATATTGTCCATTTGAGGTAAACTGAATGGTAAACTTTTTTAATTGCACACTAGTGTTACAAAAGTTATCTATTTTTAACACTAAATCTGCTATGATTTGTTTTTATTTATAACTTGTGCCAGATAATGAAACATCGATCTCTGTATCTTATCGAAAAGTTAATGTATGTGCCGTGCTAACAGTTGACATTATTATAATTAAAAATATCAAAAGGTCTGGGAAGAACAGTCCCCAAGTAAGGATTCACATATTATCTTTCATAATTACTATGGGATATCTCATCTGTGGACTGGTTAATTGGAAAGTAATGAAATGGAGATTAATTTATGAGTGTAAGCACACCAGTTCTTGGAATTGCAGTTCTCATCTATATGATGGTGATCTGCTACATAGGATGGATAGGATACAAAAGAACAAAGAGCACAGATGACTACATGCTCGCAGGCAGGAAGGTAAATCCGTTTGTCCTTGCATTCTCCTATGGTGCTACTTTCATAAGCACAGCTGCAATAATCGGTTTTGGAGGCTATGCTGGAGCTTTTGGAATGGGTGTTTTGTGGCTGGTTTTTTTAAATATATTTGTTGGAATCTTCATAGCTTTTGTTTTTTTTGGCTCAAGAACAAGGACCATGGGAATGAATCTGAATGCTGTCACATTCCCGGAGCTGCTGGGAAGGAGGTTCCAGTCCAGGTTCATACAGGGATTCTCGGGGGGCCTGATAGCCATTTTCATGCCACTTTATGCAGGCAGTGTACTGATAGGTGGCGCACGTTTCATAGAGACGGCGCTTGGAATAGAGTATAACGTTGCTGTGCTGATACTTGCTATTATAGTTGCGGCTTACGTCATAACTGGCGGATTGATAGCCATCATGTACACTGATGCCCTTCAGGGAGCACTTATGTTCATAGGAATGAGCATATTACTCGTAATTACATACATAAATCTAGGAGGCATTACTGCAGCTCATCAGGCACTCACAAACATGGACCCGCTCGTTCCTGAGAACTTAGCTGCTATCGGGCATACTGGATGGACAAGCATGCCTGCTTTTGGTTCTGATACATGGTGGATCCTTGTGTCCACCATCATCCTGGGAGTAGGTATTGGAGTCCTGGCCCAGCCACAGCTTGCAGTGCGTTTTATGACCGTCAGAAGCAACCGCTCACTGAAAAGAGCTGTATTCTCAGGAGGGCCATTCATATTCATGATGGCCGGGGTTGCTTATATTGTCGGAGCACTGTCAAACGTATATTTCCTCAATACAAGGGGAATGATATCCCTGGAAGCTGCCGGAGGGAACATTGACAGAATTATTCCGGAATACATTAATAGCGCAATGCCGGATTTCTTTGTTGTCTTTTTCATGCTCACGCTTCTTGCAGCAGCAATGTCAACATTAAGTTCCCAGTTCCACACCATGGGTACTTCTTTTGGGCACGATCTTTACCGTGAGTATATAAAGAGGGGGAAAATAGGAAAGACCATAAATATAACAAAAGCAGCCATAGCTGTGACTATAGTTGCCAGTGTGACACTTGCATATGTACTGCCTCCGGGAATAATTGCAAGGGCAACTGCTGTCTTCTTTGGTCTGTGTGCAGCAGCTTTCCTGCCAATGTATACAGGTGCCCTCTTCTGGAAACGCATGACAAGGGAAGGTGCTATTGCCAGTTTACTTGTGGGATCTTTTTCAAGCCTGTTCTGGCTCATGTTTGTAAATGGCAGAACAGCCACTGATATTGGAATAAGCAAGATGCTCTTTGGAACGAACACTATCCTGACAGGTACATGGACAGTTGTAGACCCTATAATTGTTGCTACACCACTAGCCATAATTGTTGCAATTGTGGTGAGCCTTATGACAAAACCAACACCAAAGGAGCACCTGGACCTATGCTTCAAAAAATGAATGTTATATCTGTAACAAAAGGCAGACACGTGACCCATTTGATAGATGAAGGAAAATAAAAGCAATAGCAAATAAGAAAGGCTTACATAAAGCTTATATTAAAAAATGTACTAGCAGCTCACCCAAATGTAGCTTTATTAGATTACATATACAGAAAGATAAGAAGGGATTTAAATGCTTGGAATAGATGACCCATATATTTGGATTGCATATATACTTTGTTTTATAAGTGCTATAGGTTGTATGATCTATGGTGCTATAAAATGGAACGATGGTTTGGATGATGAGGACGTGGAATAATGCCGGTAAGTACACCTGTTATCGGGGTGTTCATACTTATCTACCTTATGATTATGTTTTACCTTGGGTGGCTTGGTTATAAGAAGACAAAGCTGACCGAAGACTACATGATAGCCGGGAGGAACGTACACCCTTATGTGCTTGCGTTATCATATGGTGCCACTTTTATAAGTACATCTGCGATCATCGGGTTTGGAGGAGCGGCAGGTGCACTTGGAATGGGGCTTCTCTGGCTTGCTGTCATGAATATAATAGTTGGTATCTTCATAGCTTTTGTCTTCTTTGGTTCAAGGACAAGGCGCATGAGTTTAAATCTCAGAGCTGTAACATTCCCGGAACTTCTTGGAAGAAGATTCCAGTCCCGGTTCATACAAGGATTCTCAGGTGCACTTATAGGTGTTTTCATGCCCCTTTATGCAGGTATTGTACTTATTGGCGGGGCAAGGTTCATTGAAGCCACACTTAACATAAACTATGATATTGCTGTCCTCATATTGACCGTCATAGTAGCTGCCTATGTGATCACAGGTGGGCTCATAGCAGTGATGTATACAGATGCCCTTCAGGGTGCTCTTATGTTTATAGGGATGATATTCCTGCTTTCTTTCACCTACATAACACTTGGTGGTATAAATGCTGCCCATTCCGCCCTTACAGCAATGAATCACCTTGTGCCCGAAGGCCTTGCTGCCGGGGGGCATCTGGGCTGGACATCAATGCCAGCATTTGGAACACCGATATGGTGGACACTTGTATCAACCCTTGTACTTGGAGTTGGTATAGGCGTGCTTGCCCAGCCACAACTGGCTGTCAGGTTCATGACAGTAAGAAACGATGCTGCACTCAACAAGGCCGTTTTTGTTGGAGGGCCATTCATCCTTATGATGACAGGGGTTGCCTTTACGGTGGGAGCACTCTCAAACGTATACTTCTATCAAAATACAGGCATGATTTCCCTTGCTGCTGCTGGTGGTAATACAGACCTTATTATACCGGAATATATCAATAGTGCCATGCCGGATCTGTTCGTGGTCCTTTTTATGCTTACATTACTGGCTGCAGCTATGTCTACTCTGAGCTCCCAGTATCATACAATGGGTACAGCTATTGGTCATGATTTTTATCGCGAGTACGTCAAAAAAGGAGACCTTGGGAAGACAATAAGTATAACCAGAGTGGCAATTGCAATAACGATCCTTGGAAGTGTTATACTTGCATACATGCTTCCAATAAGCATAATTGCCAGGGCAACTGCCATCTTCTTTGGACTTTGTGCAGCAGCTTTCCTTCCAATGTACACAGGTGCCCTTTTCTGGAAACGCATGACTAGGGAAGGAGCAATTGCCAGTCTACTTGTGGGAACTTTTTCAAGTCTGTTCTGGCTTACCTTTGTCCGCAGTTCAGAAGCAGTACCACTTGGCATAAGTAAGGCACTGTTTGGTGTTGAAACTTTGATCACAGGTACATGGACCCTTGTAGACCCTATACTCATTGCCACCCCCCTTGCATTTATCGCAGGCATTGTAGTAAGCCTTATGACAAAACCAATACCTGATGAACATCTGGATAAATGTTTTACAAGGAAAAGAAAGTGAACTGCAACTCTTTGTAACGGGTTGCAGCTGATCCACCCGACAGTTAGAAAATTGGTTATATACTCTTTGGGTATATAACTATCCTACATATATTACTTTATTATTTTTTATATTGTGGCCTGTTATAGTGGGTCCTTAGTCCAAATACAGGGCTCAGAACGTTCAAGGACTATCTGGCACCAGTAAAGTGTACAAAAGGCAAAAGTCGTATGACGAGAACTAGAGGGGATACATATATTGTATAATAACTGTAACTCGACTTTTGCCAAATACTGATTCGACACCATTGAATATAAACCTATCTATAGTATAAGAATTATTAAATATTTTCAAATGTAGATTGTCCTAAGATATCGCTGGCGAACATGCATCACAAGTCCATTAGAATCGACTTTATAATTATGGTCAATTATAGCCAAAGATCACTGCCAATGCCCATAATTATGACTTCAGCACTGGATACCTTTTTCACACAATCCGAAAAAAACACAGGGTCCTGTGCTATATGATCAAAAGTTCCATAGTGCATTGGAACTACAATTTCCGGGCACAGCATCTCAACAGCAAGTGCGGCATCCTTTGGACCCATTGTGTATCTGCCACCAATGGGTAAAAGAGCTACATGCGGCTGGTATAGTCTTGATATAAGCTCCATATCCGAAAATATAGCCGTATCTCCTGCATGATATATCGAGATCCCTTTTGATCTTATGATAAAGCCTGCAGCCCTGCCACCATCAAAACACCATCCTGATTCATCAATGGATGAGGAATGGCGTGCGTCTGTCATTGTTAAGAGTATATCACCAATCTCAACTGTCCCCCCTATATTCATTCCTGTTGTCTTTATTCCCTTTGACCTTAGATACTGTGAAAGCTCATGTATGCATACGACCATACAATCCTTCCTTGTTGCAATTTCCACAGTATCTCCCAGATGATCCCTGTGACCGTGGGTCACAGCAACAATATCCGGGTCAAGCTCTTCTATGCTGACTGCTGCATTTGGATTACCCGATATAAAGGGATCTATAAGTACAGTAGTTGCTCCAGTATCTATCTGAAAACATGAATGACCATGCCAGGTAAGCAGGACTCTATCCATAATAATCAAAATAACCATTCAGGATAATAGTTTTACGGATATGGTCCATATATTCCACATAGTTCATATAGTTCTTTCCCAGAATTAGGATAAAGGAGAAAAAAATGGAAGAATACACTGGTGCTATGATGCAGTATTTCCACTGGTATACGCCAGCTGACGGAACATTATGGGAACATCTTCTCAATAATGTCTCTGAGCTTGCAGATGCTGGGATCACCTCGGTTTGGATGCCTCCTGCATACAAAGGCAGCGGAGGAGGATATGATGCTGGATATGGTGTTTATGATCATTTTGACCTGGGGGAGTTTGATCAGAAAGGGACCGTGCGCACAAAATATGGAACAAAGGATGAATTCATATGTGCCATAAATGCAGCCCATGGGGCAGGACTTAGAGTATATGCAGATGTTGTTTTCAATCACAGGCTTGGTGGTGATCACCCGGAGGAGTTCAAAGCCACACCATACAACCCTGAAAACCGCAATGAAGCTAACGGGGACCTTCAAGTGATCAAAGCCTGGACACATTTTGATTTTCCGGGACGAAAAGGGATCTACTCTGAAATGCAATGGCATTGGTGGCATTTTAATGCAGCTGATCACAATGCACTTGATGAGCAAAAAAACGCTGTTTATTTATTTGAAGGTAAGGTCTTTGATCACAAC
Source organism: Methanosarcinaceae archaeon (assembly GCA_003565715.1). GTDB lineage: Archaea > Halobacteriota > Methanosarcinia > Methanosarcinales > Methanosarcinaceae > Methanolobus. Next base: position 28,137 of record PXAV01000128.1, on the reverse strand, counting down.
GTGGACCTTGAAAAAGGGAACTTCGATTATTTAATGGGATGTAATCTTGATTTTAGCAACCCAGATGTTAAAAATGAGCTTTTTTACTGGGGAGAGTGGTTCCTGGACACTACCGGAGTCGATGGATTCCGCTTTGACGCAGCAAAGCACGTAAGATCAAGTTTCTTTTCTGAGTGGCTTAACCATATGCGCAAACATGCAAAAAAAGATCTCTTTGCAGTCGGTGAGTACTGGTCAGGCAATTGTGATGCATTGAAGAACTTCATTAAAGCTACCGGAGGTAACACAATGCTTTTTGATGTGAACCTGCATTACAACTTTGCAGCAGCATCAAAACAGGGAAACAGCTACGATCTGCAGAGAATTTTTGATAATACCCTTGTAAAAGGATACCCGCAACTGGCTGTAACTCTTGTAAGCAACCATGACTCACAGCCTCTTCAGGCACTTGAATCAGTAGTAGAAGCATGGTTCAAACCCCTGGCATATGCTCTTATTCTTTTAAGAAAAGATGGATATCCATGTGTATTTTTTGCTGACTACTATGGTGCACACTACAGGGACAAAGGAAGAGATGGACAGGAGTATGAGATATGGATGGATAGTCATCGATGGATGATAGATAGATTCCTGCAGGTACGTAAGAGCTGTGCTTATGGAGAACAATATGACTATTTTAATAATCCAAATTGTGTAGGATGGACGCGCACCGGAGATAAGGGACATGTTGGCGGGATGGCAGTTATCCTTAGTAACGGCGATGACGGTTACAAGTATATGCAAACAACGGCTGCCAATACTACGTATAGTGATCTTACAGAGCATATCGCTGAACCAGTAGTAACAAATGAGGAAGGTTTTGGAGAATTCAGGTGCAAGGCCGGGTCGGTTTCGGTCTGGGTTCCGGAATTATCCAGAGTGTTTAAAGAGTTTGTAAAGTAACATTGTTTCTCAAAAGTTAAAAGGCCTCGTAACTTATTGTATATGAGGAGTTACATTTGAATAGTTTTCAGGGGTCTGGGGTAGTTTACAGCAGATTCGGGCAATCTGATAAAAACATAAACATAGACATAAAACAATTTTTCTATGACAGTAAATACATTTTTCTTTTTTATGTGATTGGAGACATAATAACAACGGTATTTGCCATTGAGAATAAAATTGGGTATGAAGGGAACATAGTTATGGCATGGTTCATTGAAATGTATGGATTTGTCATAATAGCTGTAATTAAACTATTATTCATGTTGCTGTTGTTCTTACAATACATTTACTTTGTCAACATAGGTCAGCACAGGGTATGGAACATGACTATCCTTGTAATATCTCTTATGGGAGTACTTATCGTAACAAACAACATCCTTGTAATAGCTGGTTTTGGCAGTCCCGTGCAGTTCCTGCTTCTGGCGATTGGTATTATTTAGATGAAACCTATAGTCCAATGTAGATATCTTTTCTTTTTTACTTCATTGCAACCACGGTACTCCATATTAAAATCAATCACATATACCTGACTCATCCCTAATGGGTACTTTTTTATGGCCTCAACTAAATCATCATCCGAATTTTTGATATTCAGAATAACGACTTTAAAAATAAGAAGCATATATCTTAAAAGCGATAGGATCCCAGCAAAGAGCGGTCTTATATCTTTACTGCAACAAGGAACATGTTCATTTTCTTTTCAAGCCGATCTATCTATTAAAGCCGGGCTTTGAGAAGCTCTGCGTATTTAAGGTCCATTCCAGAAAATGCCAGCAAGGTTATACTCATTTTACTTTCTGGTTACTTGATTGTATTTATCTGATCCTATTTTAATGATGAAAATCCCCATAACAGATTAGCTTGATTTAACTTATTTTAGAGCAATGCAAAAGGAGGGTTAAAACAGATTCATTAGCCATATTTTATATAGATTGTACGATAGCTATAAATAGAATTAAATCTTATTAAGATTTACTTGATTTAATATATCAAGTTTTGCTTGCCATTGGAAATTTAATCACACCTCTTTTTCTTTTTTCTTTTTTAGACAATGCTGTTAAATGCACCGTCTATTATGAGGATTACTTCATGCTTCAAATGGTAGACCTTTAAACACGGAAAGGAAAATAACCAAAATCTTCAGCATATGAAAGCAAGCTCATTTGTATCGATCAGAGTGAAAAAGATTAAAGGTGCCTATTTATTCTCAGAGGAGAAACAAAGATCTTACTGATTCTATCTATTTCATAATAGAGGTACAGACATCATTTAAATATAATTGCTGATGCTGTTGATTACTATTTTTATGTAAAAGCGTGATACGATCATCAAAGATGGTATTAAAAGAAAATCAAGACGCAATAACTTCAAACGGTTTTGAGGTTAACGAATTGTTTATTAGGATTGAATTCAATTGTTAATTATGAAGACCAACACATATAGACCTAAAGAGAGGACAGGGCCGGGTAGAATATTTATTTTTCTCATGGCTATTGTATTGTTATCACTCCTTGTACTGTCCAGTGGCTGTATAGACAATGGTATAGATGAAGAGATAACAGATGAGGATGAGGTAAGTGACATTGAGCTCATAGCTGCAGATGGAACTGTTATATTTGTTGACCTGGAAGGCGGTTTCTATGGTATACTGACAGATCTGGGACAGCAGTTCTACCCATTGAACCTGGATGAGATGTATTCCCAGGATGGAATGGAAGTAACTTTCGTTGCTCAGGTAAAGGATGATATTGTAACTGCCCAGATGTGGGGCATACCAGTAGAGATAATGGCAGTAGCAGAACAAGGAGAAGCTGAATTCGTATATGGGCATGGTACTATCACATATGTGGACCTGGAAGGTGGATTCTACGGTATTGTCGGTGACGATGGGGAACAATATCTGCCATTGGAGCTTGATTCAAGATATGAGGCAGACGGAATGCGCATACTATTTGTTGGCGAACTCAAGACCGATGTAATGACCATTTACCAGTGGGGAACACCTGTTGAGATACATGAGATACCTTGGGCAGCCCATGATTATTAGATGTGTTTTTCTGTAAATTAGTAATTAACATGCAGACCAATGTCCATAACACGAGCATCAACCTTGTCTGCTTGTTTCCCTTTTTTCCTTCTTTTTAAATTTTTTATGTCTTTTTTATTTTATTTCCTGTATGATGCAGAAAAAATTACCCAGCGGAAACGAAGGTCGACCTGTTATAGCTGCGGCTCCATTACTTTATTCCACGCACAGCTCATACGTCCTCCATTCCATACGTTCCAGAAGCTGGTCCATTAACCCAGGTGCATGCAATAAAGGACGCAATCAAAGATGTGTACTCAATTAGAGGCAGGACTTATTATAAGATCGCAAAGTCTCATAAGCATCTTCAGATTGATAAGTATACATGTAGAATCGCTGTATTCAGGTATGCATCCATGTATTGCAAAAAAGTTCAACAAGGCATCCCCAGTTCTTCAATATAATTGCACAAATCCCTGAAATATGTATTATGACAGCCACCTTTAATGCTCATCAACGATGTGGCCGCCATAAAAATGTTCTAAAAATGCAACCTCTTGAGTGACATAAATCATATGCTATGCCTTTTACCTAATAATGTATGTAACCTGTACCGACATAGATACAGTGGATTCGCCCGGCTGCACCGGAGTTCTTATACCTTTGTCAGCCGCCTCCCCTGGTTCAACTACATCGTAGTATATCCTCTGTCCTGTCCCATCGCTTATGGATGATGTCTTGACGCCAACTATTGTGACATCCAGATTGCTGGCAAGTGTCTGGGCCTTGGAGGTCGCATCATTTGCTGCCCCTTCTATAAGTTCTTCACGAAGGTCCTTGCGCATCTCATCAGATACTGAAAAGGATATGCTACCTATCTGATTTGCTCCCGATGCAGTTGATCCGTCTATAATGGGTCCAATGATCTCAAGCTGCTTGGTGGTAATCCGCACACTGTTGGAAGCAGAATAGGCTACGATGGTTCGCCTATCCTCATGATCATATACAGGAGATACTGAGACATACGATGTCTGAAGCTCGCTGTCTTCCAGCCCGATATCCTTTAGCTCCTCAATTACTGCACTCATTATAGCTGCATTCTCTTCTGACGCCTCCTTTGCAGTTGGAGCCTGTACCACAGCACCTATACTGATAGTAGCCGTATCCGGAACAACCTGCTTTTCTGCATAACCGTTCATCTGCATAGTGTTTACCGTATCTGCAGGCATATCCTGGGAACTGGCGTACAGAGTCGCTGCCAGTAACACTACAGCTATTGCAAGTGCAATTGTAATATAATTTGACTTTTTATCTGAACTGTCCGCTGTCAATTTCCACACCCCTCTTTATTTTACATATTATATTTGGTCAATACATGTATTAATAGGCTGCTCTTATGTTTTACAGGGCAGTGAACGATATAGTGGTCCATATGAGGTATGATAGTAATTCATTTATATTTTTGTATACACGACCGCTATGAACTCCTACATTCGGCAATTGTGGTAAAATTCACCATAAATTGGTTTAATATAATATTTATGCCTTTTTAAAATATTATTTCTTTTACAGCTATGATGATTTGCAGCCTGCGATATCGGGAACACATCACTGAAGGATGAAATAGAGGTTAAAATAAAGTACAGAGAAAAGTATTGAATTCTTATCAGATATCAAGGCCCAAAAAAGTGAAACTATAAGATCATATTTAAAAAATGAAGAAAAGTGATTTCATAGATTTAACATTTTATTTTTTTGTTTTCCAGATCGCTTTTATTGCATCGATCTCGATATGAGTGTATTCATCTTCGCCTTTAGTCCATTTAAGGCTAAGTACACCATCTGCACATTCTGCAGCTGTTCCTTTATAGATATCTTTTCCGCCAATATCGATTGAAACATTTTTGTCAATATAGTACTTCTCTATGAATTCCTGTTTCATTATTAAAATCTCCTTGTTGATACGTGAACTACATCCCGGTAACAGAACGAGACGCTTCCTGCTTCATTCCTCCCTCTTTTGAGGACATGTCAGACAGGCTCTTCCCGTAGTTCCTACGGTGTTTTATCTAATGATAAGCTAGTTCACTTGATATAAGTAAACTTACCATGTAATATGTCCTTGATGTATATATTTGTAATTAACGGTTATATATCCGATGCTAAAGATAGCGAAGTTCTACACACCAATTATTGACCACCTGCAGAGAAAATTTATATTCCTAATATGGAGTCTTTGCGTGAATACTCACTCCCCTCTTAAGTTAAAAGAGTAGTCAACTTTTCTGAATGTATTGACGTAAATAAACATCACACCAAACAAATAATCAATGATAGTGCCTTTTGGTCTGTTTGCTTTTTCGCATTGAATTGTTTATTGCTTTTGCTTATTTGGTATTCAGCAGTTTTAAAGATACCAGTAACTCTTCAATCTGCCCGAAAGGAATGCCCATGGACATCTCATCTTTGCTGAGACCTCCAAATACGCGACTTCCGGTACATCCCAGGCTTAAATTGACCCTCTCCTGCAAAAAGGGTTGGGCTACGCTCTCAACGCACATGCTTTGAAGTGAAGCAAAGCTGGAATGTATTCTTCCACCTGCAGCATAGAGTAATGACTGGGATAACTTCATGATCCTGTCAGGATCTGCAACTATCGTCACAACATCCGGCGTAAGAGGAGTGACCTCAAGGGCAGAATAGACAATTGCCTTTACAGAATTAGCTGGCATCTGTGGCGTCTGGTCAAATGTTTCTTTCGAAGCTTCAATGGTCCCAAAACATCCAAGTGAATAGTATATTGCACCTGATACAAGATCATTACACGCTTCGCCCATTCCAAGGGAAGCTGCTCCTATATCGCATCCCTGGTCTTCCAAAGGTGCATAGAAAGGTCCACCTCCTTTCCTTACACGGTCCATCATGGCACAATGACGCAACTCTTCTCCCAGGCGGGGTATTGAGCGGGGTATTTCCTTATCCTTAGATATGAAAGTAACTGCCACCGGGGACGTGTCCAGATCAAGGATGGCCTTTAGCTCTTTACCCATCTTATTTATCGATTCAATGTCCATATATTCATTTTTCACCTTAAGCTTGATAAGCTTATTGCCATATGGATTTTAATATACCCTAAGATGAAGGTCGATTTAGTATTAAGAAGCAGCATATGAACCATCTTTTTCCAAAAAAGAGGAGGCTTCAAATACCTGACGCCTGGATAGAAGGATGTATTTTAAAAGACGGGAAAAAAGTACCCAGTTCAGAGTACAGGAAATGTTACCAATTCATTAAGATTTATCATATTTTCATAATCTTTTATCGCCGGACACTTCCAAAGAGAAGGTTTGTATATGTTGAAAAATAATGGGTTAGACTCACCTGTCAGACAGTTACTATGTTGCAAAAACTAGAGCATACTGGTATTGATCCTTATTACCCTGTCATCACCATCAATGGCAACACCTCTTCCATCACGATTACTGGTTAGGACATAGATATTTCCATCCTTTCCTGCCACAACATCCCTGAGACGTCCAAGATCTCCCTTGAAATGTTGCTTGAGTTCAACAGATAACGTTCTATCCTCCTGGATAAGCACAGCCTCATAAAGGCTCTGTCCACGAAGACCAGCAAAGAAAACAGAACCATCCATATAAGCCGCCCCAGAGGGGGCCCATGTCTGCAAAGAGCTGTGAAGAAAAGGCGATTCCATACCCTCTGCAGTATCAGCACCGACTATTACAGGCCACCCATAGTTCTTCCCGGGATAAATAATATTGAGCTCATCCCTTGCAATAGGACCATGTTCTGTTGCCCATAATCTGTCCTGTTCATCCCATGCAAGACCCTGGGGGTTGCGATGACCCAGAGAATATACAAAAGAACCCTGTATAGGATTATCCTCGGGTACCGAACCAGTATCAGTGATTCGCAGTATCTTTCCTGCAAGGGATGTTATATCCTGGGAAAGGTCTGGTTCACTTGCATCCCCTGTACAGATATACAGCATACCATCTGGTCCAAAACCTATCCTTCCCCCATTGTGAATACCAGCCCCTGGTATGTGGTCGATGATGATGCTGGTCTGGACAAGCTCTCTGTTCTCCATAGTATAGCTGACAACCCTGTTGTAAAGCCTCTCACCATCCCTGTATGTATAATATAGATAGATGAGGTGATTGTCTTCAAAATCCGGGTGCACAGCAACACCAAGCAGACCACCCTCTCCTGTGTGGGAGACCTCTGTGATAATTGCCAGTGGCTCATTCAGCAGTCCTTCATCACGGTCTATGAGCCGCACCCTGCCGGGCCGCTCTGTCAGTATTAAACTGCCATCCGGAAGAATATCAAGGGACCATGGTATCTGCAGGTCCTGTGCAATAATAACTGCAGGAACATTGTCAATATGATCATAGGGTCCGTTTGACTGCGGCAGATCAGAAGTCCTCTGAAAGACAAAGAAACCGTATGCAAACAGGACAGTACCAATGATAGATATTATCAGAACGAATACAACGAGTGATAATAAGTGTTTCCTCTTGAAAAGTCTTGATATTTCCATGTTTCCCCAAGTAAAGAGTACCCTGAACATATATAAGTCACCTGCCACAGACAGTCAGTTTATTTGAAAAGGCAACCCATGAAACCAGACGAATAATTATAATTGCAAAAGACCTTAAATGTATATCATATGGAAATTGGTTTAGTTATCCACGGACCGGAAATCGTAGATTCCGGTATGGCCATTGATATAATTAATAAGCTTGGTGGTTATGGGAACGTCTCTGCAGCAATGGCAGGAACAATTGGGAAAACCGCAGTTCTTGACGCGCATCTGGAAGCTGTAATAGACATTGAGAGAGATTTAAAGCCAAGCAGGTGCATAGAACATTTTTTCAAAAAAAAAGATTTGGTCATTCTCCTTAATCATGGGAAGACCACAGAAAATGGTATCCTTTTTTCAAATATCGTTGTTTCCAGACTTGCAGACCGTAATATAAAGCCCCTCATACAGATAGAAAGACCTGGGATGTTCGACGGTCTTGTTGTGCCATGGAATGTAGCATCAATCGAATTTGCCCGGGATCTGGCAGATATGCTTGGTCTTGGTATTACAGATTTACCAGAACTTATAGAACCGATGAGCGTGCAGGACCACGGACATAGGATCATACGCAATGTCCAGGGAGTTTATCCAGGTGAGAAGATAATGGTCAACGGGATAATAGTAGGAGTTGCAGAATCTAAAAATGTCAGGATAATAAGCCAGGACGGTTTTATAAAGGACATTACCGGTGCAAAGGTCAAGGAGCATGGTCTTGAGAAATTACATGGATATTCCAGTATGGTCCCAGTAGATCTAAACGCATGCTGGATAAAAAGTGGTCCACTTAGGGGTAATAATTTCTCTATCCGAAAAAGTGAGCATTCATTCAGATACATGCGCGGTGATGGAAAGGAGATGAAATCAATTTCCATTAACAATACAGGAAAGATTAGAGCCGTAATTATCGACCATGAGGCTGAAAGGTCTTTTGAGCTTGTAAAGGATGCTAATGTTGCTGTGACAATAGGGGATGATACCACCGATATTGCAGCAGATATACTCTACAGGCTGAGAATACCGGTCATTGGCATAACCGATGGGGACAGGGACGGTTTTTCCTATATCAAGCACATATACCCGGGTTCAACTGTTCTAAGACTAATGCCAGGCAGTGATGATGTTGTTGGGAAAGAGATACGCGAAAATGTATTCAATGGGAACTGTTCTGATCACTTTGATTCTATGGACATCCTCAGGAACAAAATATTCACAATATCAAAAAAATATATCATATTTAGCACAGATTATTAATTATATCGTCTTTTAATTATACGCATATATAACTTTAAATATAATAATGACATAGTATGAAGTAGAGCTCAAAAGAGCAAAAGTTAATAATAAGGGGTTATTATGAAAGAATTTGAAGTAAGAGTACTTGACGATACGGACTATAAGTTCATAGAAGCGTTGAAAAGCCTTGGGATGACAAGGAATGTTGCGACCACCCTAACCTACCTATCTAATGTTCAGGAAGCATCATCCCAGGAAATAGAAATGAGCACCGGACTAAGACAGCCGGAAGTAAGCGTTGCCATGAGACACATGCGCGAACGGAACTGGATAGATATCCATAACAAAAAGGCAATTGGAAAGGGCAGACCTACCAAGATCTACAGGCTCTCTGCTCCTGTTGAAGATATCATCAAGCATTATGAGCAAAAGATAATTGAAGATACAAAGACCACAATGGATGCCATTACAAAGCTTAAAGATATAACAAAAAGAATGTGATTTTTTTGTGTCCGGTCAGCCTTTGGATGCTATCCACATAATGGCAATATCACCGGACACAACAGTTCCATCAATTGGAACAGCGCGTTTTTCTTTAAAAATAAGGACATTTTCCTGGTTTATACCAAGAATGTCCAGCAAACTTTCATAAGTGGTTCCATTCGGAACCTTAATATTTCTATCATGAAGGTCCGAATTGATCATTTCAACATTTATATTTATTTTTTCGTTCACTCTTTGGTCTCACCTTCCGGGGACCTTAGGTCATTGAGGTTTTCCTGTATCAGTTTTTCATCTAGGTCTTCATACTTCTTTTCACCCTTACGTTCATAGTCTCTTTTATGGAACTTTGACATACGAAAACACCTCACATACATTCGGTTACTATAGGTATTAACCTTTTCGGGAAACTTTTAACAGCAAGAGAGAACTGTATAGGTAAAGATGATAATACCTGTATAAAACAATACGTGACAAATATGATCATAGTTTAAGGTCTATGTCATCAAACTCACGGTGACAATGTTTTTTTATTATGTTGTGCAATCTCATGTGCACAGTCTTTATCCCCTCGTCGCTGGTAAAATGGGACAGGACATCTGTAAGTTGTTCGACCATAAACTGATAATCTCTTTCCGTCCCTGAATCCCTCAATTTCTGCATGGCAGCCTCTGCAACCTCAGATGTCCACTTATTGTCCGTATAATATACCTTATCATCCATTTCCAGCTTCTTTCTTGCAACATCATTGTTGACCCTGGCAAAAATCAATTCTACTGTGTGCGAATCTCCCACAAATTCATTCATAAATTGCATTATATCCATCACAACTTCAAAATAAGGAATTTCCGGATTCTCACATTCCTTAAATATTTGAGATAGCTCCAGACGTATATTTCTTTCCACAGGCCTTATCAAATGACTTGTAATATCATCAATTATTTCAACACATCCAGCAGCATCCATATGGTCTGAGAGTTTGTATGTATTTGCCGGTACTGAATTGAATTTCCCATAATAATTCATTAGATTCTTACGCAAACGCTGCACATCTAAATTTGCCAAGGTATCACCCGATTAGTGTATACTGTCTACATTATCTATGAATGATTCAATATCATCTATTAGTTTATTGTTAATAAGTTCCTTTGACGCTTCAAAAAGCGACCTAAAATCGTCTATATCCTTTTTTGATACTGATTTACCCATATTATAGCTGAACACTAGTGCCTCATATCTGTCTATGAGCTCAGGCATGACGAGCCTTGGATAATCACCTGCTATTATCTTTAGCAGGTCTTTGGCTCTTGGATATGGGAGTATCAAATAATCACTGTATCTTGAAGAAAGACTATTATTATTGGCATTTATCATGTTAAACTTTAATCTATCTTTAAAGAATTTCATTGCTTGGGGATTATCAGGTAATGTTACAACATTGCTTTTTAAATGCTTCACTGCTATCGAACACAACAGACGTCCTATGCCTACACTTCTTTGAGCAGGATGAACCTCTATACTCCTTAAAACATGATACGAATTATGTACAGTGGTTCTTTTCCCTTTATGGGTCCTTTCTACCTCATCTGATATCTTCTCAAATCGGGCAAAACCCAGTAGTTGACATGAATCCTTTATAGCAACAAACAGAGGATGACCTGAATCAATTGAGCTTTTTAGAAGAAAATTATAGGGCATACCAAACTTATTGTGGAAATAATTAAACCCCACGCTATTGTGGTGGTTTATATCTATCTTAAGCTTATCCACCGATGAGGAGCTTTCCATTATACCGTAAAAGATGTTTCCGGCCCTATGTAGTACATTTATACCTTCAAATGACATTTATTACCATCTTGGACTTCATGCTTTCAAATTATCTGTTACAGAATAAAATGTATATCTTCCCTTCTTTTTAGAGGTGACCATTTGCTCCTGTTCCAAATAAGACATTACAAGGCACAGTTTTTCATAATCTATAGAAAAACCACTTGAATTTATCTGCTTTTCCAGTTGCTTTAATGTAGCAGAACCAAGAAGTGATAGCTGATCAGTAATCACATCCTCAATTGGAAGGGTTCCATAACGGGAAAAACTTGATTCTTCGACAAGATGAAGGTCATCAAGTTCATACGAGACATCTTTACCACAAAGGTTTTCAGTAGGGGAGTATACTCCCGAATTGCCCTCATACTCTGATACTCCATGAGGAAGTGTGTTTTGATGTATGTCCGGATGCTTGTTGTCCTTAACAGATGCAACATCTATATTTGAGTGTATATTTGAGTCTATATTTGGGTCGATATCCAATGCTGATACATAATGGTCAATTTCAGAGCCAGATACATCATTTGAGCGCTTGTTTGCAGTGTTTGTCTTTTCGGTGCTCCCGTCGTCAGATAAACCTTTAATGATGTTTATATTTTCCTGGAACTCCTGTTGCATAGAAGATATCATTGATTCTATATTGGCTTTAAAGAAAACCATCTCATCAGACATTGCCATTAGTTCTTCCTTACTGGCCCTTGATACCAATATCTCCTCAATATTTGATATTTCAGGTATTGATATTTTTTCTGATACACAGTTCTGCTCAGTTGGCAGATCCTGCATCTGTGTAATTGTCCTGTTAAGTTTGCTTATGGCTTTTGTGTGAAGGTTTATTGCTTTTGCTATGCTTTTCATCTGCTCCTTTATATCCTTAAGCTCCTGGGAATTGGAAGCTATGTCCTCCAGCTGATTATTTTGCAGCTCAGCCATAAAAGAGACATTTTCTGCGATGTTTGACAGTTCATCTCTGAAAACCTTTATGTCATTCATTATGCTCTCAATGAATCGTTCATGTGCTACAACTTTTTCAATTGTGTACTCCTGGCTGCCCGTTTCAACAAATGAACGAAAATCCTGGGAATCATAGTTTGGAACAAGCTGTGAAAGCATTTTGAACAATTCAATGTAAGTACCATGTATCTGCTTAACAGAGACTATCTTAGACTTTATGGCAGCTGATAATCCTTTTACAATAAAAGAACCTTCATCGAACCTGAAAAAATCCACACCTGCACTAAATTGACGTACATTATCCCTTACATCTTCAACCATTTCAGCAGATTCCCTGTCACCGTATATTCTGAGCATGGCACCATATATATCATTAAGTGTTTTTGCATAAGTTATCTCAAGTACATCTGACGGGACTTTTGCAGCATCAAGAGATTCTGCATTAAATGAGTCTTCGGCCTTTACAACACGTTTTAGTCTCTTGGAAAACTGATCGAAATCCCTTCTGAGCTGTCTGAATTCTGTTTCATGGGCTTTTGCTTGAAGATCATTATCAACTGCTGATAAAACGTTTTCATTTGCTTCAAAATTCTCTTTCACTCTTAAACGAAGCTCACCTAAAATGTCTTCAAATGCGAGAACCCTTGATTCAAGTTCTTTGTACTTTTTGCCATATATGTGAAGGTCTGGTGCTGATATAATAGTTTCCACATTATGTGAATTTTTATTGTTTTCACAAGCCCCATAGCTTCCGGTATCTTTCATTCCCTCTATATCATTGGAAAAGTCATCATTGTTTTTTTTACTTATTTCCTTGTCAGAGATATCAGCGTTCACCTGCATAAAAGCTTCACTTGCTTGTTGACATTTATTATCTTCAATAAACAAATTATCCTTATGACCACCTGCATCATCTGCAACTGGTACTGCCATACAATCCTCTAATTCCTCATTTGTGTTTTTTTCAGTTACAAGGTCTTTGTTATGACACATATTTTCATTACCCTTTTCCTCATCCATAGCAGATCACCATATCATACAAAAGACTCAAGTTTGTGTTTAATGTCTGGAATCCATTCTGCTTCACATATATCAGCCACATAGTCTCCGTGAATCGGACGTATCTGGTCCTTTATGATCATTTCAACAAGCAAAGGCCACAGATCTTCTGTCATCCATTTTGGAGATGATGCTATTTCATTGAATGCCATTGCAAGTACCTGCTCAACCTCACCCCTGCCCATAACACCTGTTATTTTCTCTTTTATATCTGCAAGAATCTCCATGTTTTTTTTGTATTCTGAAGACTGTGTATACATCTCATTAAAAACTATCTTAGACAATACGCGCAATTCTTTAGCTACTTCTTCAGGATAGCTCTCCAGTTGTGATGCAGTCATTGGACGCTGCTCAAAGATATGCTGTATAACATATCTGGCAATTTCTATTTTATCCATGTTCTCCGACAGATCTGCTTTTCCAGTAAAAAGTGAGATCAAGAGTGCACCCCTACCAACAGATGAAAATATAACAGTTCCAAATTCATATTCAATTACTGATTGTTTAAGTCCCATTGCAAGCTGTTGACTAACATGTAAAAGGTTGTGGCTAATCAGATTGGTCAGTTCAAATATTTTAGGACCTATACTTTCTGGTATATAGGATGCATATATCCTTCCGTCTGCACCTGCAAACAAAAGTACGTCCACATCACTGGATTGATGTGTCCTTTTCAGTTGTGCGACCAAAGCGAACTTTAAAAGGGAAACATCCTCAAGATCATCTTTTGTTTTTTTTACTGACACTTCAATCCATCCTTGGTATCATCTTACCAATTCTTCCAGTTCACTTAAATTCTCTATATCAATAAGGGCATCTTCATCCTGTTCTGATGATCCAGCTTCATCAGAAAGAGCTTCCTCTTCAGAAAAAACAGTATCTTGGCATCCCTCAGATTCAGTTTTGGGAGGTTCAGATGATAATGCTTCTTTTTTTCTTGCAATATCTTCTTTTGTCATAGTATCGTTAAAACCCTGTGATTCAAAGAATATCTGTAATGTTTCCTTGGGAGAGAATGGATATGACCAGTTATCTTTGACATAAACAAGACGATTAAGTACCTTTTCTCCTGCACCGAGATCTGCAGCAGTCCTTATGGCCTTATCAAATACATCATCATATTTGCGCACATCTTCTGCAGATATCAGTGGAGTGGTTCTGACAACAACCCCAATACCACGGACAAATATATAGGGGTATACCTCCTCACCATGCCTTGTTGCACGCATTTTGATAATTTCAAGAGCCCTGTTAAAAGCACCGCCAATGGGACGATAGGTTAAGTGTACAGCACCATCAGACATATAAATAGGTATAAGTACATCCTCCCCTACAGTTTCACCTGGGGAAGCGTGTTCTTCAGTTGTTATCAGAACCGGACCCAACTGTTTTAACGTATAGAAGAGCTTTGTTATAATCTCACGTTGCTCCTGTTTATCCTGCACAGCCCATAGAAGTGGTGTAAGAGGATCAATGACAACACGTGTCTTGACAGAATAGTTCTTATTTGCTTCCACAAGGGCAGGTAACTGTTCATCAACTAGTTTTACAAAGTCTTTACCCTTTGAATGGAAGAAGAAAAGTTCTTTTTCGTAGTACTCATCAAGATCAAAGCCCAACATCTTGGCCTCGCGCATAATCTGTTCAGGAGGCTCTTCCATACTAATATAAAGGGCATTTTCACCATTTTCAAGTCCATAGTTTAGATATTGCATTGCAAAGGTAGATTTTCCAGTGCCGCTTGAGCCTACGACCAGAAGAGTGGTATTATCACGTACTCCGCCTTCAATCACCCTATCAAGACCAGATATTCCGGTTGCTATTCTTTTTTCCATGCTCATTTCAATTCCTCCAGAACAGCTATATGTTTTGCATCATTAGTAGAACTAATATCTGAATCAAGACCAGGTATAAGTGTTCCATCCTCTACAGAGAGGATAAGAGACTCATTGCTATCAAAAGGAAAGCTTTTTTCAATGTATATTGATTCAATAGCATGTCCCATCAGAAGCATTCTGCTACTAACATCTATCCAGCCTGTCTCATTTTTTTTCAGAACGTCCTTGAGAAGAATACTATTACTTTTTGGATATATTCGTGCACATTCTCCTCTATAATGTGAGCTTACGGTTATCACCCTTACAAATTCACCCACAAAACAAGCAAGATCATCAGTTGAAGATACTCTATAACCTGACATTTGCATCACTCCTTTTTATTTTTCATTTTTGCAAGAAGCTGGGCAAAACTATCTGTATCCTTGGCTTCTTCCTGAAGTTTTCTTGTTTCCTCATTAATAGCAGGCTCATTAGCCTGTGCGTTAGCTGGGTCACTTGTCTGCACTTTTTTGGCCATCTCTCCGAATGCCCCACCAAAGGTATTATGATTTGAAGCAATTGAAGATAACTCATCATCGATCTTCCATGGAGGATCGAATATTTTTTCTTCTACCTGCAACGAAGCAGCAAACTGCATATATGCACTGCCAATTTCAGATAATTGACCTTTGTCAAGCAGTTTATAGACAGTCAGTACACGTACCCTTTCCTTTAGTTCAGTATCATCCACAGGAGGTCTGATACCTGAAAGTATCATTCTGTCATATTCATCGAGCATTATCTGATATGCGGATATTGGTTGCAGATCAACTTTGAATTTGCAGACTTCATTTCCACTCTTTATACACTCTATTTCTTCCACCGAGCATTCAAGCTCCAGATCTTCATGGAAGAACCTGTAAAGGGCATCTGTTGTAGCAGCACACACTTTCTGGTTGTTCAGAGCCGGATAGAAATTACACACAGGATTGTTGGGCACTGCGAAAATATAGTGCATTGGAGCATACGATATTAGCTGGATATTCCCAAGACCGATTTCCCCAAAAAGCTTAACGTTAAACTTGTAAAGAGCTGTGGACCTTATCGCCTCTATAGTATTTGCCTTGAGGAATTTTCGGGTCTCATTCCATGGAACTTTTGATTTCGGAAAACGTTCACTTATGTTTTGTTGAAGTTTAAGCAGTGCTCCAAAAGCACCCATTGATTGTGCAAAGCTTCCACCTGACATTGGTGGGGGTCCGCCTGCAGAATCATTCATAAAAGGAGGAAGACCAGGGTCACTCAATCAGCATTCCTCCTTGATTATCAGAACCATTTCACATCATCTCCCTGATTTGTTTGTTTCCACTTTCAGTAACTGTTCCCGAGATATCGCACATTCCCTGATCCCTCAGGTTCTTGAAACTCTCAGCCAGCGTGTCTTTGTCAACGCCTATAAAGAAAACAATTTTTTCCAGGTCATTGACACCTGTGTAAAGCATGTAAAGAAGTTTTTTATCAACATCAGATAGGGATTGCTTTTTTGAAGGCATACCACACATTGGCTGAAGATAGGTTTTAAGTGTGTTAACGATAGCTTCATTGCCTGCCAAAAGAGCTGTTGCTGGAGCGGTGGCTCCTTCCACCACAGAAGAAGGCTGAATGTAATCTATAAGTAGTACATGAGAAGTGCCAATCGTGCGTTGTGCCTTCATACGGATAGAATCGGTGACATCTCTGCCTATCATTGTAATATTTTGTAAAGGTATGGTCAACCATCCACCATTCTCTGAGAACCACAGATTAAGGTTGGTAAGGTAAAGAACACCTTTTTCCCAATTATCGGAGTAAAGAGAATTACCCATCATAACTGCTTTATAGATATATGTAAGATCAACTTTTGCAATACCCTGCTCTTGAGCCATATAAAGGACCTCTTATTTTCAGATAAATATATATCAAGTAATATAATTATAATAAATATTGTTTTAACAATATTAATAATCTTCTGTTGAAACAGGAAAATGCAAAAACGGAAATTAACTTATGATCATTCCCTACTTAAGTGGTAGGAAATATCTTTTAATATAACATTTTGTACAAATAAATGCAGTACCTTTCAGATTACCGGTTACCTGGTACTTGTGAACATAATAATGACCACATTTACATGCAGACATCATTTTTTGCTCTCCAATGAACTTGCCATCAAAAATAAAATGTTCTTGTGAGCACAAAGTTTCACTTTTATGCGAGTTTACAGGCCTATAGACTGTGTCCAGACTATTTTTTTCTTCTTTAATGACCGAAGCAGCTTCTTTTGGAGGGCTTTTCTCCTTCAACATGTCTTTTTCATTTTCTGTGACGATTCCATCTGAGCACTTAATATTGTTAACCCTTTGAGTATCATCCTCTAATAAATGACCCGGAAAAAGCTTCATCCTGCATTTGCTTATGGCTTTATCACACAGAACCATTCTTCCACATGACAATGAGCTTTTGTTTTTCTCTTCGAATATCAGGTATCCTGGATAATCACCTAGATTTACAGGAGAGTGACATGATGGTGCTGTAAAAAACAACGATTCAAAAAACGACCTTGCCGCCTTATTTACAGGTTTGGTAACTATATGACCAACAAGTACACTTGAAACAAGGAAAAACATGTTTCTGCCAAGACCTCTGCGTGCAAACTGAGGTGAGACTTCAATACCCCTTAACACATATACCAATTTGCCATCAGATGATGAAAAACTCCATTTTTCATTCATTGTCCATCCAACAACCCTATTATCTGATATCGCAAGGATAAGTACAACCGCAGGTCTCTTTATCCAGCTTTTAAAGTTAGCAAGATAATCAGCCATACCCAGGTATTTCCTAAAGTAACTGAACTCTCCTATGTTTAACTTGTCAAGTTCAAAAGCATGTTCAAGCTTATAGAAAGTTATACCATCATCAGTTCTTGCAAGTTCATACATAAGATCGACCTTTTTATTTATTCTGTGCCCACAAACACCAATAAGGTTGTAGATGCATTTTCAGAAGGGATAGATTATTGTTGAAATCTTTTCTGGTGCTGGCATTCCTGGATGCAAGCAGATCTATCTGATCCACTTCATCCACAATGTTTTCTTCCCCTAACAAAGCACGTATAATAACAGATGTCAACAAGCCCATATCATCATGGTATCCACCTTCCAGCAATGCTACTGTGCTCCATGTACTTGCAATATCAAATATAATTCTGTAGTAACCATCAAATGTCAGGTTCAGCTTTGTAATTTTTTCCTTATAGTAGGCATCAAGACCACATTCTATTATGATGATATCAGGATCAAATTCAACAAGGACCTTTTTAGCCACCTCATCATAGAATATCCCGTACTCAGGATTCCCAGATCCAGGTGGCATTTCCATATTAATACAATATCCAAGTCCAGGCCTCACACCTATATCCCTGATAAAACCCCTGTATGGATATAGTGTTGATTGGTCCTGATGCATAGATATACAAAGTACATGAGTATCGGACTCAAAGATCTGATATGTGCCATCTGATGCATGTGCATCAATATTTATAATTGCAATTCTTTCAAACCCATACTCTGCTATAAGGTTCTTTGCCAATATTGCAGAGTTATTAAAAACACAGAAACCACCGGACACTTTAGGACCTGCATGATGTCCAGGAGGACGCACAATTGCAAAGGAATGTCGGCATTTTTCTGTAACAACAAGTCTGCCTGCCTCAAGAACACAACCGCCCGCCTGAAGAAGCACATCAAATGAAGATGGACATATGTATACATCTTTTCCAGGGTCTAAGCGGGAATCTTTAGTACATGATCTCACATGTTCAACATATTCAGGTTCATGTACAAGTAATATATTGTCAACAGTAGCCGGGGAAGAAGAATACATACGACACCTTTTTTCATCAAATATTTTATCGTGTTTTAAGTGCTCAAGTATTTTATTTACCCGTGAAGGGTTTTCAGGACTTGGAAAACCTCTTATGAAAGGGTCATGAAGAAAGTGGTTTTCATTGAAAGTAATACCTACATGGATCATATGACCACCTTTTGAGAAAGAACTGGGCTATTCTTCCTTGCTTCGGCTATTTTTTTTTGCATTTTCTCAAATATTTGTTTATTCTGGTTTTTCTGATAACTTGATATGTTCTGTTTATCGTTCACTGGATTTTTTCGCCCATGGATAGAGTTAAGTACACTATGACATAACTGCCCGTTAAAATCATGGTAACCACCTTCCATTATGAAAATAATTGGACCCTTAAATGCTGAGCAGATCCTGGAGGTCATCTGGTGATATCCTTGAGAATCAAGTGTCAGACCTACATTCTTTTCCCGATAGTATGCATCAAAGCCACAACTTATAATAATGACATCAGGAGAAAACTGATCAAAAACAGGAATTAACAGCTCATCAACTGCAAGAGAATACTCTTCGTTCCCAGCGCCAGAAGGCATCTCAATATTCAATGTATAACCCTTGCCTGCACCCTCACCTACCTGTGTACTAAATCCTTTACGTGGGTAGAACATGTGAGGATCCCGGTGCATAGAAACAAACATCACAGAAGGATCATCATAAAATATATCCATGGTACCATCGCCTGCGTGGGCGTCCCAGTCTATTATCATGACATTGCCCATTTTCTTTTCTTGCTGAAAATATCTTGCAAGAATTGCTGCATTGTTAAAAAGACAAAAACCACCATACTTGCTGAAACTGGCATGATGTCCCGGGGGACGAGAGAAAACAAAAGCATGTGAAAACTTTTTTGTCACAACAAGTTCACCAGCCATTATAGCCGCACCTGCTGCCATTCTTGCAACATCATATGATGAGCTGTTAATGTAAGTACTATCTCCCAGAAATCCCCCCCCTGATTCAGAATAGGATCGAATGAAAGAAACATATGACCCATCATGTACCCTTAAAATATGTTTTTCATCTGCCATGGAAATATCCTGAATAAGTGTACAGGTACCATCGGTCAAAACCTTGTTCTTTTCCAGGTACCACATAGCCTTTATAAGGCGTTCTGGTTTTTCATGAATATTTATAGAAAGAGAAGATGCATCGTGAAACACATGATCCTTGTCATAAAGAAAAGCTATCTTTGCAGGGTATTTTGGAGATACTGTTGGTGCGTAAGCATTTGTTGTGGTAGAAATTATATTCTTACTTCTATGTTCCTTTCTTGCTTTACCACTCTTTAAACTATGGTCGCGTGCTATTTTCGTTGTTTCTGCCTTTTTTGCTTCAGGTGCATTTATAGTAGCATCCATCCATGATGCGTTTGTGGCAGATGCATAAGAGTTTATGTTTCCCTCTTTTTTTTCTTGCTCATCAGCTCTTTTCTGATCAAAAGATATATCTTTACTGTTATTCAAAATCCCCTGCTTGTTTAATTTATTATTGTCATACCCTTTGGTTTGAAAATTTTGAGAAGACGTTTGTTTGAAGTGGATATCGTCTTTTTCATTAAAAGATTTACCGGGGGCACCGTTACTGTATCCAATATTTTTATGGTGGCCAGATGCTGTTTCAGGTTCTTCATGTGTTCTTCCTTTGAGGATTTTTTTCAGGGTAGTGGACTTAATACTGGATTGTTCTTTAACTTTATCTGCCTTGTTCTGATCGATATCATCCTCAATGTCAACTGATTGGTAGGCAGCATCTTCAAAAGCTTCATATATAATGGATGGAAGTTCTTTTTGGGCACCTAAAGGTACATCATTATTGACTTCTTCGTTGCCTCTGCCTTCATTACCTGTATATTCATTACCTGTATATTCTTTATCTGTATCTTCATTACTTGTGCCTGTATAGGCATTTGAAAAACTATTATCAACCGATATTGCATTATTACCTGGAACATCGACTATCTTCTTCAAGTATTGGATATGATCAGGGATTTTTATTTGTTCCTCCGTTGGTGCTAAGTGCAAATATTCTTCAACAGATATTTTATCAGATTGCAAAAGTTCAGCTTCTCCACTCTGTTCTCCATCAATATATGAAGAAAATATAGAGTTGAGTTTTTTAACTGTATCAGGATCTATTTTTTTTAGTGACCTACCTGCATCAGAATCTTTTAAGGACATAAGAAAACCTCCAGTAAATCATTGCACCTGCAGCCACAGTGGATCCATCACACAGATGTACTTTGTTCCCATATATTCAAAAACAACAGTTGGACCCTCAATGGGCACCCATCCAGATAGCTTTGGGTTTATTGTCCATGTTCTTTTTGCCGTCTCACCCGGAGCTATTGTATCAAAGAACAGATTTATCTTCTTAACCTCCATTGAGTTAGCAAATTTAGCTTTCACAGCAAAGTTCTCATAGGGATGTTGTGTGAAATTCTTCACCCAGACCTCAATATTGTGATATTTTCCCACTGTGAACTGTTGTGGAGGAACAAAGCGCATGTATTTAGCTATAACCTCTTTTTGTATAGGAACAGCACCTGAAACATTAATAGTCCTGCTATCCTCCTTTTTCTTTGCCTTGTCCTTTCTGTCCAGATAGAGACCACTTCCAAGCATAATGAAAGCAAATGCAGAGACCATAGCAGCATTATCAACAATAAGGTCTACAGGTGTTGACTCAAGTTCAAGGTCAAGTGTTTCAACATCTTCAAGTGTTAGCGGGCTGTTAAATGAAACCCTTGTAATTATCCATCCAATTTCACTGTTCTGGACCCTGAAATAGACAGGAACCACATTTGTAATACCAGGTGTTGCCTGGGAACTTACACTGCAATCTGCTGTAACAACAGCAACATTATCAGAAATTTCCAAAGACCTTATCTCTATCTGCTGTATATTCCCTGGATCCATTCCCTTGTTACTAAAGCTCATCCTTATGCTTGCGGTTGCAAGGAAGTCCTTACCACGATAAAGATTAAATGCAGTATTGTAATCACCTTCATTAACAGCTGTCAAAAAATCCGTAACTACACCTTCAGCAGCCTCCTGGGGAGATTGGGTCACACAGCCGCTGCCTGTTAAGGAAATAAGAACAATAAGCACAATGGATATTGATGGATACCTGAGATTCATTTAAGCACCTGAAAACCTGTTTATTCTATTATATATTACTATATTATATTAATAATGCTATATTATGGTGCAATACTACTTAATTATTATCACAAATACGTGATTACTCCCTCAATTTAACTTGAGCAAATCTAAGCTTTTTTTGCTACATGCTGTGGCCCAAGTCTGAGTATATTAATAGCTTGACCACATCCTGTAATAGCTTATAACGTACATTTAGTAGTGCAGGTTTTATCACATTCCAACCAGGAAGCATCTTCCTGGACCCATAGTATCCGATCTTCTCTTGCTCGAATTCCCATGCATTTTTCCTTAGTGCCATTGTTTCATTATACGTCCATCTGCAAAGCTCAAGTGTATCATCAATAGTTTATCATTGAGCTTTTGTGGAGTGAACTACCCCGAAGCTAAAGACTTAGTAGCTTCCTGTTTCATCCCTTGAACCATTATACAAAGAAGTTGACGGACTGTATCCTACTTTTGAAAAGACAGGAATTGACCTTTCCTTTATCCTAAAAAATTAAATGTGGCTTTTACCACTGAAAAAATAATTGAACATAGAAAGATCTGCTATAATATTTGAAAGCTTTATGTCCATTGATACAGCATATTCAAATGTCTGGTTCCCATCCAAAATAAAAGACCTGACGTCACTTGAACCTTCAAGGAAAACCCGGCTGTTATCAGAACCCATTAATACATTATCCATCCCATCGTAAGTAAGAAGTACAGACCTCTCAGGAAGGGTGATGTGCATACTCTCAATAGAGGGGTGGCCAAGTATCCATATATTATATGTTCCATTTGTTAAATGGGGTGTCATCCGATAAACAATAGAGATAGTCGCACATACACTCTCACTATTAACAGCACCCTCTACAGAATCAAAACTTATATCAAATGAGTCGATCAAGAGAGAGATCTCATTATCATTTACGATGATATATTCCTGATACTGGAGAATCCTGTTCTCTTCAAATGAGTTGATAAATATGTCTAACTCTGTAGAATTAACAATACCATCCCCATCCATGTCCAGTGCAGATCGAAGTTCTTTTGCTTCTGTTCCTGAATAGCTCTCACGTATTATGAATTCAATATCCTCATTACCAATAAGGACCTCATTTGAGAAGGAGGCCTGCCCCGAAGCAGTGATCATCATACATGACTGCAAAAGTAAAATCATCAAGATTATATATTTTTTTGACATTTCATCTCCTCAGAAAAGAATATTATTATTTTAGGGATATAACTGTATTGTTCCTCTTATGCCATAGGACGTAGGCGTTACAAATTCTGCAATTGTGACTGCTCCGGCTTCAGGGGTCAATACTAAATTCACAGTGGTCCTGGGTCCAATACTCATATTAGAATCTTTTTGTTTACCTTCTGTATTTATTCCATCAATGGTTTTATACAAATGATCCCCGTCGGATACAACAGAGACGTATAGAGTTACAAGGTCACCGGTATTCATTACAGGGCCACCTTGTGAGAACGAACCATCGTGATCGCGTATCTTGTGAGCGGTAAAGAAATATCTTCCATTTGCTCCCGGAATCTCCTGAGTTCCTGTGAGAAGATGATACAGATTATCATCATAAGTTGCCGATGAGGAGAAATTATGCATTCTGCTACCATATGTCCTGTCATTGTCGGCATATATAAGATCGTTTGTACTTGTCCCATCTGAAACCGTTATTATAAGCTGGCTAAGGTCAACCGGAGAACTGCCTACATTAAGTCCCGTCCTGATCTTAAAAAGTGATATGTTTGCTGACATGTTGTCAGAGTCAGTGATCCCACGCACACCCTCGATGCTTTTGATAACAAGATTTGATGAGATCTCCTGTGTGGCCTGCCTGCCAGTTGATTGAGCCTGCTGCTGCAATACACTGGAAGTCTGCAGAAGTACTGAAGCAGCAACGGATGCCATCAGGACCATGGCAATGAATATGATAAGTGTACCAATCCCAACCTGAGCACTATGATCCTTGCCAAAAGACCTTAAATTAGATATCATAATATTCCCCTGACAAAAGTGAGAAAAGATGTGCAACGTCAGCACATCTTAAATAGGTTCACAAGTATCTCACGGATACAACTGAACACTTTCCCTTACACCATATGATGAAGGAGTCACAAAGGACACTGTAGTAGTTGCTCCAGCCTCCGGTGTCATGACAATATCAACCGTAGTCCTTGGAACAAGTTCAAGTCCTGAATCTTTAAGGTCTGAGCCGTCTATATTAGCTGTTCCAAGCTGGTTGAACTCTGAAGAACCTGCAGCATCCTCAGATATTGTAGCAATATAAAGCAATATAAGGTCCCCGGTGTTCATCACAGGATTCCCCTGAGAGAAAGACCCATCCTCATCACGGATTTTCTCCACAGTAAAATAGTTAGCAGAGTTATCACCTGAGTTACTAGTATCATTTGTCAAAAGAGATTCCAAATGGCCAGATCCCGTATTCGCATCGTAATCAAAACCGGACATTTGCCCATCAGCTTCCCCGGGATTTGAAAAGGTTTGCTTGTTACCTGCATACACAAGATTGTTTGAAGTTCTGCCATCTGTTATAGAGATAACAAGCTGGTTAATGTCTACAGGCGCACTGCCCACGTTAAGCCCTACAGAGAGTCTCAGAAGATCAATAGTATCAGAAATATCAGTAGTATTTGTAGTGTGTGAAGCCCTTATACCCTCGACATTCCTTACCTGAAGATTTGAGGATACTTCCTGGGTTGCTTCTTTACCTGTGGCCTGAGCCTGTTGCTGAAGCACACCGGATGTCTGGATGAGCACAGCAGCAGCTACAGCAGCCACAAGTACCATTGCTATAAAGATGATAAGGGTACCTATACCCACCTGGGCACTGGCGTTCCTCTTCATGTTAAGATTCTTGTTTGCTTTCATGTACAATTCTCCTAATGTCCAATTATATGGATGTTTTTATATATCATTTAATATTATATATATCGATTGGTTGGAAATGTTAAACAACAAACAACAAAAATTAAGTCCAGCAAGTATTATATATTAAAAATGATATATTAAAAATGTTTATATAAAAAAAGGAGGCTTACATGGATTCAGGCTTACTACTAAATGCAAGCATATGTCTTGCTATCACATTATCCTCATTTGCATTTGCATGGGTACTTAGTCGTAGTGAGCAGGAACATTCTCTTAAAAGTAGACCTGCCCTATGGTCATTGATAATCCTTTGGACCCTTGTAGGCCTTACTTACCTGCCAACTACAATAAGGATGTTAGCCGCATACTTTTCAAAACCAACTCTTGACCTGATCATGTATAACCTGGCAGCGATACCATTTGCATTTGTCACTGTCCCTCTGGTTTTTTTCATTATGTATGTAATAGTAGGAGATAAAAAGATCAGTGCCTATATAGCTGGAACATTTGTCGTATTTGGTATCTTGTACCTGTTGTTTCTTTACACGCATGGTGTAACCGGACCTGTTGTCTCAGCCTACTCATCAATATTTGTAATCAGCAGTGACGTTGCTATAAACATATACCTCGTTGGACTTTTTGTGATCCCCACTGCAATGATAATTGGGTTGTTGTTCCTTATATTGCTCCAGCGTATGCCAAAGCGTATCAGGTACAGAACCGCTTTGCCACTGGTTGCAATATCATTTGTTTTTGATTTCATGCTCACAGACATGATAACGCTTGTAGATGTAATGCAACTTGCCTCAAGGCTTTTTGTCCTTATAGGTACAGTACTTGCATTCCTTGCATACTTCCCCCCAATGACAATACA
Organism: Methanosarcinaceae archaeon; assembly: GCA_003565715.1. Taxonomy (GTDB): domain Archaea; phylum Halobacteriota; class Methanosarcinia; order Methanosarcinales; family Methanosarcinaceae; genus Methanolobus. The sequence goes on along the minus strand of PXAV01000128.1, from coordinate 2,239 downwards.
GGAGAAATTGGGAATTAGGCAATATCCTTACGAGCTGTATGAAATTGAAGAAGACATCGAAGAAGAATACGAAGGGGTACTGGAGGAAAACGATGTCTGAAGAAATAGATGTTAAGCTTGAGCTGGAAGTTGCAGAGTTCTACCAGTCATTGGGGATACATCAGGGACCGGGTGACATCCAGTACAGGATAATATTAAGAGTCCTTGGAAAGAACGAGGGAAAAATAACACAATTTGCCGAGATCAGAAAATATACAGACCAGTTTGCAGACAAAGGCAGCATTGGAAGTAAAATGAAAACTGTTTTCCAATTAGAGGGGCTTGTTGATAAAGTCAAAAGAGGTGGGTATATCATCACAGATAAAGGTATCACTGCTGCCAGTTTCCTAAAGGACAGCACTACATTCTACAAAAAGAACAAAAGGATAGAACAAATAATAGAAAGGATGCCCTGAAGTATTAAGTATTAAGTATCAAACATCCCAACATATTACTATCCGGTATAAAATAACATACCCATATTTTAGTATATGATAGATTTCATATACCCGTCCTTTAACCAGTTGTAAAATTTATTTTAGCAATATATTAACTGATATTCAACCTTGATCTAGTGAACTAACGATCTTGGCAAAATTATAAAAGATATTACTACAAAACCTGCTTTTGAAAGATTCCCTCAATTACTTAAAAAAAAGAATTTGTGGGATTCCATCTTGTCGCCAAGTTGTTATGTTGGAACACATGACCAGGTATCTGCCAAAAACATTGAAAAATATATGTGCAGTAAATCAATAGGAGATGTAATTAATCCACCTCTTAGACTTTGCATAAATGAAACTTCCACTCTATCTTTGATTTAATGGAGTTTGAAAATAGCGGTCTTCTTGCTCCAAGATAATAAAAGAAATTATGACAGGTACTTTAAGCCTAAAAAAGATAAGGTGAGAGATTACCTTATGGATAAAGTCGTACTGTCTCTCTAACACCATATGAAGAAGGAGTCACAAAAGATACAGTGGTTGTTGCACCTGCTTCCGGAGTAAAGACAATGTTCATTGTAGTCCTTGGACTTATAACAAGACCAGAGTCCTTTAGATCAGAAATTGTCCCGTCAATACCTGAAACCTTATCATAGTCAGTGTCTCCTGATGCTACAGTAGAAACATAGAATATTACAAGGTCCCCAGTGTTCATTATAGGGTTTTCCTGAGTGAACGAGCCATCCTCATCACGCACTTTTCCTACTGTGAAGAAGTGTTTAGCATTGGCGGATTCTCCAGTTAATATATTAGTGTTTTCTGTTAGCAATTCTTTAAGATTATCCTCTGCACTTCCAGAAGTACTAAAATTATCCATGATTGTATCGTAGGTCTTGTCATTGTTGGCGTATATTAGATTGTTAGTAGTACTGCCATCAGATATTGTTATAATCAACTGGTTCACGTCCACAGGTGAACTGCCAACATTCAAGCCTGCAGTAAACCTGAGCAGTGATATATTATTAGCCATATCAACACCTGTATTATTTGCAGCCCGTACACCTTCGACGTTCCTTATCTGGATGTTAGAAGATACTTCCTGAGTGGCTTCTTTACCTGTAGCCTGAGCCTGTTGCTGCAAGACCCCTGAGGTCTGGATAAGCACAGCAGCAGCCACGGCAGCCACAAGTACCATTGCTATAAAGATAATAAGGGTACCTATACCCACCTGGGCTTTTGTATCCATTAACATTTTACTTTTGTTCGATTTCATGTTATCAGATCCTTGAAGATATGTGCGGAGAAATCGCACATATTGATTTATGGATATAGCTGTACACTTTCCCTGACACCATATGATGATGGGGTCACAAATGATACAGTGGTCGTAGCTCCAGCCTCCGGCGTCATTACAATATTGACAGTGGTCCTTGGAACAAGATTCAGTCCTGAGTCTTTAAGATCTCCGCCTATGTCAGTAATTGTTCCCAAACGATTGTAATCACCTGCATTATCTTGAACTCCTTTTGAGGTTGTAGCAATATACAATAATATAAGGTCCCCAGTGTTCATTACAGGATTTCCTTGTGAGAATGAGCCATCTTCATCACGTATCTGCGCAACTGTAAAATAATTAGCAGCGTTATTTCCTAGTTCGTTGTCGCCGACCGTAGTAGTATTAGTAATAAGTGTTTCAAGATGGCCATCAGCTGATCCGGCAGAATTAAATCCTGCCATATTCCCATCACCCGCACCAG
>PXAV01000048.1 GCA_003565715.1 Methanosarcinaceae archaeon | reverse complement strand
TGAATTATAGGAGCCTGCAAATTCCACAAAATCGTAAAAATCAACAACCCCATTCCTGTCAAAATCTCCTTTCATGGACGCAGAAACTGTCACTTCCATTGACCAGCTTACAGAATCAATTCCCATGGAACTTACAACATCAGCCTTTATATCATACATCCCCTGTGCAGGTGCTATCATATTAAAGGAGGAACTTATAACATCTTTATCTGTCCGGACAATGATACCGTCTACAGACCAGCTGATATCACATTCATCGTTTGCCTGTATGCTAAAAAGCTGATCGTCACCACTTGATACAAGAGTAGGTGAAAGAGGTGAAAAGCCTGTAATGGACAAAGGGTCTTGGATATTCAAATCAGGGTCCCAGCCAAAGTTCTGAGTATACATAGCAGTGTTTGGATATGAAGAATAATCTCCAACCCATATACCAATACCTACCTCATTGTAATCTGCATTCAGAATATTGGCTCTGTGACCAGGAGAACCCATCAGATTTGAATGCGCCTTTACAACATCTGGGGGCATGCACATTGCAATGTTCTCACCAACACGATACAAAGGATAACCAGTTGCACTTATCCTTTGTGAAAAATGAGTACCATCATATGAATAATGGGAAAAGAAATCCTTATCGATCATCTCCCTGCTATGATCTCTGGCAGCCTGTGTAAGTAATGTGTTCAAAGCCAAAGGCTCAAGACCATGATTAAGCCTTTCATGATTAATAAGTTCCAGCATCTGGTGCTCCTGAGATGAGTACAGCTCCCCTGATGAGGCAACTGGAGTTAAAAGAATTAAAAAAACAAGCACTGCAAAAGTATATTCTGATATATTGTATCTGTTGTCCATAGAATAGCCCTTGTAAGTTATAAATAGTTGCTTTAATAGCCTGAGTATTCGTATTCTATACAATATGATATATACTTTCTTATATAATAAATTATAAAAGAAATGTATATTGACTATGTGAGTAGCAACAAATAACGCTATATCCGTCCAGATGAATATAAGTAAATTCAAGTCAAGAAACAAAGCATATATCAGGGAGAGTGGATGTATGAAAGATAACAGGATATCATATCATGATTCGGTGCGCACAGTATATAAACGAATAAAAGAAGATGGAATAACCAATATATGGGACCGCTATGAAGCTCAGGGTATGGGGGGAGATCCTGACAGAAGATGTACGTTCTGCCAGGGGGGTATGCGCTGTGACCTCTGTTCCAATGGACCATGTCGTGGGGATGCTTCAAAAGACAAAAGAGGGGTTTGTGGTATAACCACTGACGGAATGGCAATGCGTATGATGCTTTTGCGTAATGTCATGGGGGCCTCAACCTATCAGTACCATGCAAACCAGACAATAAAGACACTTAGAGCCACAGCAAAAGGTGATACTCCTTTTTCGATAAGGGAAGAAGAAAAACTGCGAGGATTTGCAGGCAGACTTGGACTTGATAGCAGCGGTGATGTGAATGAAATTGCCCTAAAGTTCTGTGATTTTGTGGAAGCTGACTTTACAAGGGAGTACGGCAAGCCCAGTAGGATAGTTGAAATGCTTGCTCCAGGGGAAAGACAGGAACTATGGAAGAAGATAGGCATATTTCCTGGTGGTATCCAGACAGAGATACTCAGGTCTACAAGCTCAGCCCTTACAAACGTAGATGGAAACTATGTAAGCCTTGCACTTAAAGCAATGAAGTTGGGAGTTGCTATGGCATATCAGAGCCAGATAGTCAACGAATATTGCCAGGATATTATTTTCGGATTACCACGCCCACATGATATGAGAGTGGATTTGGGAGTTCTTGATCCTGATTATGTCAATATACTGCCCAACGGTCATGAGCCGTTCCTTGGATTTGCAATGGTACAGCTTGCAAGAGAGCAAAAGTGGCAGGAAAAAGCAAAGCATGCAGGAGCAAAAGGGCTTCGGATAATTGCCAACATAGAGACTGGACAGGAAATGATCCAGAGATGGGAAATGGATGACGTTTTCTATGGATTCACCGGGAACTGGATAATGCAGGAAGCTGTGCTTGCCAGCGGATGTGTGGACCTGTTCGTTGCGGATATGAACTGTTCCATGCCTATAGATCCAATATACTCTGAAAAGTACAAATTCAGGCTCATTCCTGTAAGTGACCTTGTTTCTTTTGAGGGCGTAAGCGATCGTCTGGACTATATACCTGAGAAGGCTGCCAAACAGGCCGCAAAGTTGCTCCAGATGGGAATCGATAATTTCAAAGAGCGCAGGGAATCCGTTGAACCTGTAACAGGCCTCCCTGTGAGTGAGGCAGTTGTTGGTTTTTCCACAGAGAGTATACTGGAAGCCCTTGGAGGCAAGTTAGATCCTTTGCTTGATGCTATAAAGAATGGAACCATTCGGGGAGTTGCCGGACTTGTGTCATGTACCACGCTCAGGGACAGTGGACAGGATTGCCACAGTATTGAAGTGGCAAAGGAACTTATCAAAAGGGATGTGCTTGTGCTTTCAATGGGGTGTGGCAACGCAGCTATGCAAGTTGGAGGCCTCTGCAGTCTGCAGGCAAAAGAACTGGCAGGGCCCGGACTAAGGTCAATATGTGAAGCACTTGGAATTCCACCGGTACTCAGTTATGGAACCTGTACCGACACTGGCAGAATAGCTGATCTTATAGCTGCAGTCTCTGCAGGCCTTGGAGGAGTGCCTGTACCTGACCTTCCTGTTGTAGCAACTGCTCCTGAATATATGGAACAGAAGGCAACAATAGACGCTGTTTTTGCTCTTGCGTTCGGGCTCTACACACATGTAAATCCTGTGCCAACCGTAACAGGTGCCCCTAATCTTGTAAAACTTCTAACAGAGGACTGTAAGGAGGTTACAGGAGGGATACTAAGTGTGGAAACAGATGCATTGAAAGCAGTTGAGCTCATGCTTGAGCATATAGAGGAAAAACGTAGTAAACTTGGGATATAAAACGTACATGTAATCAAGTATATAAAATGGGGTATAGTAGTGGTACACAATAATACCCATGAAGGAAAAGAGAAGCACAGAACCCATGGTTGGAGTAGTGAAGACAAAGGCCAGGGAGGTCATACGGAACATAGTGATCATTCAGATCATCATGAATTGATGATACAGGATTTCAGAAAAAGGTTCTGGGTATCTCTCGTGTTGACAATACCGGTACTTCTTTTGTCGCCAACTATTCACCAGTTCATATATTCGGTATTCGGCTTCAGTGTTCCTTCATTTGCGGGAGATATTTACCTTCTTTATATCCTTTCAACCGCTATATTCCTCTATGGAGGGCTGCCTTTCCTTAAAGGGATAGTCAGAGAGCTTCGATCAAAGAATCCCGGAATGATGACACTTATAGCTGTTGCAATAACAGTTGCATATAGCTACAGTACAGTGGTAGTATTCTGGATCGATGGAATGCTCTTGTTCTGGGAACTGGCAACACTTATAGACATTATGCTCCTTGGTCACTGGATGGAAATGAGATCGGTTATGAGGGCTTCCACAGCTTTGCAGGAACTTGTAAAACTTATGCCTTCAGACGCACATCTGATCCTGTCTCATGGTGAAATTGAAGATGTTCCGGTCCATGAGCTAAAAGTCAATAACAGAGTACTTGTAAAACCTGGAGAAAAAATACCCGTTGATGGGGTTGTGGTAGACGGGCAGAGCTGGGTCAATGAAGCGATGCTCACAGGTGAGTCCAACCTTGTACCAAAATCAAACGGTGATGATGTCATCGCAGGAGCTATAAACGAAGAGGGGTCACTTACCATTGACGTGAAAAAAGTTGGGAAGGATTCATTCCTGTCCCAGATGCTCGATCTGGTGACAAAGGCCCAGCAAAACAAGTCAAGGACACAGAACCTTGCAGACAGGGCTGCCTTCTGGCTTACTATAATAGCCCTTACAGCTGGTGGAATCACCTTTTTTACCTGGTTGATAGTGATAGGTACTGAACTTGCCTTCTCACTTGAAAGGGCCGTTACGGTCATGGTAATAACATGTCCCCATGCCCTTGGTCTTGCAATACCTCTTGTGGTTGCTGTTTCTGCTACCATTGGAGCTAAAAGTGGACTGCTTATAAGGAACAGGACTGCCTTTGAAAGTGCCAGAAAAGTAAATGCAGTTATATTTGATAAAACAGGTACACTCACAAAGGGAGAATTTGGTGTAAGTGATGTTGTGCCATTTGATAGTAACCTGGACATTGATGAAATACTAAAATATGCGGCATCTATCGAATCCAATTCTGAGCATCCCATAGCCAAGGGAATTGTTTCAGGCTCAAAAGCATACTATAAGGTAAGTGATTTTAGTTCCATTCCGGGTAAAGGGACACATGGTATCGTTAATGGCAAGGATATTAAAGTAGTAAGTCCGGGATATATTAAAGAGAAGGGTATCCAGCTACCTGATAAGAAGATAAAAGATATCAAAGGTCAGGGAAAGACAATTGTCTTTGTTCTTTTTGACGATTATCCTGTAGGAATTATCGGACTTGAAGATGTAATCAGAACCGAATCAAAGCAAGCTGTTAAATTGTTGAAAAAAATGGGAATAAAATGCCTGATGCTCACAGGTGACAATGCCCAGGTAGCTGAAAGCGTAGCTGATCAAATAGGTATCGAGGAATATTTTGCAGGTGTGCTCCCAGGGGAAAAAGCATCCAGGATCAGGGAAGTGCAGCAAAGAGGTTTTACTGTGGCAATGGTGGGTGATGGCATCAATGATGCACCTGCACTGGCACAGGCAGATATAGGTATAGCCATTGGTGCCGGAACCGATGTTGCAGTGGAAACTGCAGATATTGTGCTTGTTAAGAACAATCCCCTTGATGTTCTTGCAACCATAAGGCTTTCGAGGAGAACATATAATAAGATGGTTCAAAACCTTTTCTGGGCTACTGGTTACAACGCACTTGCAATTCCTCTTGCTGCAGGGGTTCTCTATCAACAGGGGATATTACTGTCACCTGCAGCAGGGGCAGTTCTTATGTCCTTGAGTACCATAATAGTTGCATTGAATGCAAGGTTGCTCTCAATTGATAATAAAATGAAATATGGATGATTTGAATATATATAAGTTAAAATGTATAACATATTCCTATGCAGGTTTTGATACAAGGCATAATTGATACATGTTTGATGTTGATAGTAGTATCAATTTTCTTTTTTACATATATATGGATTAAGAATAAGTTAAAAGCAGGACTTGAGTATATAGGAGCAGAACTTGCTATTGGAGCTTTTTTAATTCAAATTGTCTTATTCATTTCCTTTTTTTTAGGAATCGGAATCAAAGGTCTCCAGACAAATATTACAGTTGGGGTCCTTTTTGTATTTTTATGGGTTCTATGCATCTGGTTGGCAACTAAAAAGAATGTTCTGACTAAAATACTTTCATATCAAATTGGAATTTCTGCCCTGATGGTCTCTGTAAACTATACATTGGGATGGTTCAGTCCCATAAACTTAGTACTTATATTTTTATACTCTTTTTTCTTTTCCATCATAACATACCATTTAGTGCATCATTTAATAAAAATAAGATCAGAATCTGATTTTGAGAAGCTGTTTAAAGATCCGGGAAATTATAAAATTAAATGTTATCAAAAAGAGCCTGGAGCGGAAATAGAGGATTTGCCAAAAGCTAACTATCCTTTGCAACCTGTTATAGATAAAATAGGATATGCTATGGTAAAGAGCGACTATATGCTTGCAATCTCAGGAATAAGAAAAATCCCTGCACTATGTAGTGAAATGATGGTTAAGGGCATCAGGGATGAACAAATAATAGAGCAGCTTAATGCAGACCTTTACCAGCTTGCAATCATTGTTGAGGATGAAAATAGAAATTTAATACTCATCGATCTGATCGATACATTTGCTTTGATATGTAAACTGTGTTTAAGGAACAATATGCAAAATGCTGCCTTACACACGATAGAAACAATGTGCATCTTTTGTGAGGAACTCAAAAAAGGAGATGTCCTTAAAAAGCCCTGTAAACTTTCAATCATCAAAAATGCAAGGAATTTGAGTGATATATACAATATTGCTTCAAAACATGTTACAGTATCTCCGGAACACAAGCTTGCAGCTGTAAGTTGTGACATTTTGACAACGTCTCTTAAAGATAACATGCCAGAACCTGCTGAAAAATCAATAATGCTTCTAAAAAGGATAGCTATTGATGCTTCAATTAAAAGTGATATGGTAACCCTTGATACTGTAAGTGAATTGGTTCCGGAAATGGCAAAATGTCTGGAGATGGAAAGTACAGAACATCTCAAAATAACTATGATACATACACTAAGAGAAATAGGCTTAAAAAGTGTTCAGGAATCAAATGAACTTAAAAGATACGATTGTCTTGATAAAGTAATAGTTGCCTTTGAAGAAACGGGAAAAATCTTTGGCCAAGAGCACATCAACGAAATTACAGAAGCATTGAAAGACATTGGTGTGGCTGCCGCAAAAAGACATTCAGATAAAAAGGTCTCAAGGATCGTTCCAGCTATTGAACACTTCTGCAAAGTTTTGGCAACAGGAAAGAACGAAGAAGGAATACCACATGCTATCAGCACTATTGTAGAGGTATGCGAGGCATCAATAAAGGAACAGATGGTAGAATCCACTGCAATATCTTCAAAAAGCCTTGCAAACCTTTCTAACATCGAACCCCTCTCTGTTACTGTGAACGATGCCATGTATAAACTCGGGAAATATCGTGAGATAGACAAGGAAATGTTCGCACTTTTTGACAAGACATATCGTAAGTACGGGGGAAAATAGGTTTTTATTGACAAGGACCGTTTCGAAGAGTATATGTACTGTAATTGTGTTTTATTAGTTCTATAGGTTACTTTGACGTAGCAAATATTAGAATTTAAGGTTTAAACTAAGCGAGGGATTATTATGGAAATCAAAGGAGTCGAAATAGAAGATACTTTTGCAGAAGCTTTCCCGATCAAAATATCAAGGGTGCTCATCACTGCCGCAACAAAGCGCTGGGCTGAGGTGGCTGCACTTGAAGCAACAGGATTTGGTACATCTGTCATAATGTGTCCTGCAGAGGCAGGTATTGAGAAGTTCGTAGGTCCTGATGAGACACCTGACGGAAGACCTGGTGTTTATATCCAGATATGTACCTTCGGATACGAAGCACTTGAACATCAGTTGCTTGAACGTCTTGGCCAGTGTGTGCTTACCGCCCCAACTACTGCTGTCTTTAATGGCCTTCCAGATGCTGAAAAGCAATTCAATGTAGGCTTCAAACTGAAGTTCTTTGGCGATGGTATGGAATCGGTCAAAGATGTTGCAGGTCGCAAGATGCACAGCATACCAATTATGGAAGGTGATTTCCTGGTTGAGGAGAACATCGGTGCTGTTGCAGGCATTGCAGGAGGAAACTTCTTTATCTTTGGTGACTCCCAGATGACAGCACTGACAGCAGCAGAGATTGCAGTGGATGCTATAAAGGAACTTGAAGGTACTATCACACCCTTCCCCGGAGGAATAGTTGCCAGTGGCTCAAAAGCAGGTTTTAACAACTACAAATTCATGAAAGCAACTGCTAATGAGAAATTCTGCCCTTCCATAAGGGATAAGGTCGAAGGAACACAGATCCCTGAAGGTGTTAAGGCTGTCTATGAGCTTGTTATAAATGGCCTTGATGAAGATGCTATACAAAAAGCAATGAAGGCTGGAGTTGAAGCAGCAGTTGCAGTTCCTGGTATCACAAAGATCACTGCAGGGAATTATGGTGGAAAACTGGGTAAGTACCAGTTCCATTTGAAAGACCTCGTATAAGATTCTCTTTTGTTTTCTTATTTTTTTATTATTTTATTCAACTCCAGATGTTATGTGAACAATTTAAACTCATATAAGCCAGCTAATGTGGCCATATAATCACCATATAGGTGATGACTTTATTCTGTGATAATCAATTTTTAACAATGTAAATAATTGTATATGACTTAACAGTTAAATAAGTGTAATACACAACTGGTACTTCATGGAAAGGACAGATAGATTAAGCAAATTGCTAAGAAATACTCCTCTTAATGCATTTGCAGGCTGGACGATAGTATTTATCCTGTCCCTGATAAGTATTGTGAACCTGATGGATGGGAGGCTGACATGGTTCATACTCGTATTCTTTGTCATATGTATCATAATAGCTCCTGCCATGTTGCTGCGCAAGCCTTATGTCATGCCTTCCTGGTACTTTATCGTGCTGGCAATATTGCCTATAATAGGAAGTACAACGGCATATTACTTCTTTTCAACAAGCATACCATTTTATATTTCCATTGCAACAATTGCAATGCTTTTGGTAGCTGAGATCAACTGGTTCACTTCCGTGCGTATGAACTATAGATTTGCAATTGTCCTGGTGATGGTAACAACACTTGCAATATCAGGTCTGTTGTATCTGATACAGTGGTTTTTGGATATGAACATGGGGACCATGTTCCTTCTTGATGGCAGAACACCCGAAGAGATTAATGCACATGTTATGTACAGGTTCATGTATGCCACAATTGCAGGTGTTGTAGCAGGAATGTTCTTTGGATGGTATCTTAAAAAAGAAAGAAATAACAGTATAATAATGCCTCCTCAGGGAACATTAAAAACACCTGAATATCCAGTCTCTTTACCACCAGCACCTATACACAGGCTTTTTAACATGTCCCATAAAAAGCAGAAACAAATAACAAGAACAATGCAGGCTGGACTTCTCTTACTGTTTATCATAGGGATGATCTTAAAGGACCTTCCTACTGCACTGAATGCAATAATGGGTCTGGGTGTCACTTTAGTTCCCGCTTTCATTAAACATAAGTATAGCTTTACCCTTGATCCCGGATTGACCTTATGGATAACAATGGCTATTTTCCTTGATGCACTGGGAACCTTTGCATTCTATGATAGTTTTGCCAGGTGGGATCACATAACTCACACTGTATCGGCAAGCATTGTAGCTGCTGCAGGTTATGTGCTTATAAGGGCTATAGACATATATACTGATGAGATATATATTCCCAAAAAAGTAATGTTCCTTTTTATTCTGTTATTCATACTTGCAATAGGTGTGCTCTGGGAAATACTGGAATTCATTACAGATGAAATTGCAGATGAACTTGGTGTTCAGGCTGTATTGATACAGCATGGGATACATGATACCATGAAAGATATGTCTTTTAACCTAATTGGAGCCATATTAGCAGCCAGCTGGGGTACGGCATACTTATCGGATATATCCTACCGTCTTGCACATAAGTTCGATGTTTTTTTCTCAAAAAATGAATAATAATATTTTCATAAAAGTCATAAAAAAATATAGGACATAGATAGCCATACAATAAAGTAGTCAGTTCTTTTATCCTATTCCCAAAACTGCAAGCCCGCCACTTACACCATTTCTTATCAATTCCTGTGGGTCGACCCCTGTGACCTGTAACATGACATATACACCAAGGAATGTACCTAAAACACTCCCAATGTTCGTCATGGCTGCTACAAGTACCACGCGGAAGAGATTGTTCTGCATCATTTGATCTGTTTTCTCTATCTCTACAAGTTCTTTGAAATCATCAGTTGTCGGGGCACGATATTTTGCTTCTGTCAATCCTGCAAACCATCCTGCTGCCATCATAGGATTCAGTGAGGTCATCCATGCAACAGAAAATGCAGTCAGTACTGAATAAGGATGAGCACGGGCAAGTATTGCTCCGGAAGCACTCAGCACCCCGTTTATAACGAACCACCAGGCAAAAGCAACTGCAAGTCTTTCAAGTGGAACTCCTGAAAGGATCAGGAGGGAAAATGTACCAAGGGCTAATGCCACTATTGCAAAACCGAATAATTTCATTATGCTGAAACGCTTTTTTGGAGCTTTTACTGCATAGTTTGTTCGGGGGATGGTCTTTGGATCCTCAATATAACGCTGGATACCTGATCTGTGACCAGCTCCAATGACAGCAACTATCTTTTTGTTACCCCCTGCAGCAGCCCTGATGAGATTATTTGCCATGTATGCATCCCTTTCATCGATGAGGACCTTTACAGCATTGGGTGAGGATTCCCTGAACTCTTCCACAAGCATAGAAACAACATCCTGATTGGTGATGTTCTCCATATCTATTTCCTTGGTGCCTCCAATTCCTAGAACAGCAGCTACAAGTCCACCCAACATCTTAAGTTTCTCTATAAAGCCCATCTTGCTCCAAAAGCGCTGCAATGTTATCTGCACATCCCTGTCAATGAGAATTATCTGTGCACCACTTGCTTCTGCAGCCTCTATAGCACCTATCATCTCAGCACCCGGCTGTACACCCATCTCATCAGCGAACTTCTTCTGTATATGTGCAAGAAGCATGTGAACAAGATAAAAATAGACCTTTCCTTCCTTAAGAAGCTCTTTTACAGGGATATTGCTGTTCTTCACATTACCTTTTATGGCCTCATACCTGGCGCGGCAAAGTTCTACAGCTACAATATCAGGTTTCTCTCTGTCTATAGCCGCAAGTACTTCCTTTACACTCTTATCAGAGACATGGGCAGTGCCCACAATTATTATCTCAGTGGGTTTCTTATCTTCGATTTCAGTTCCTATGTCCGTATCCTGAGAATCTATTATCTTCCTCACAAGCCCTATATCACCTGAGCCAGAACCTGAGGGCTTTTGCTCAACATTATTGTCTTCATAGTAAAATTCACTGGAATCTGTGCTGTGGTTGTAAACAGAGACACTTTCCTGTGAATCATTTGTAGTATCGTTTTTCAAATTATATCCTCTTTCAAGACTAATTAATATTCCTCGTTCAACAGCATCATTGCACGCATCAGATCTGTCCTTGAAAGTATCCCGCTGACAATTCCGTTATCAATAACAAGAACTCTACCAATATTGTTAGTCGTCATGAGATTAAAGGCATCTGCAGCATTAGCATTTGCTGGGAGAGATATAACATCTTTGGTCATGACATCTGCTACAAGGGTTGCATAGCGCTCATGCGGAAGAACATTCCTTATGTCTGTAAAGGTCACAATACCTTTTAAAGAATTACCCTTCATTACCGGATATCCCAAATGCTTTCTCTCGAACATTAATTTCAAGAGTTCCTCTAGTGTCATTTCAGGAAATACTGAGATAACATCTGTTGACATTATATCCTCAACACTGTATCTTTCAAGACTTACCTTCATAGTTGTGGATTTTGCCTCCTCGGAAGCACCTATGTAAACAAAGAAAGCTATAAGAATAAGCCATAGATTCCAAAACAAACCCACTATACCCATAATCAGTGCGAACATCTTTCCAAAGGATGCTGCGTACTGGGTCGCCTTTACATAGCTCATCCTTTTTGCAAACCAGGCACGAAGAAGTCTTCCTCCATCCATGGGAAATGCAGGTAGTAAATTAAAAAGAGCTAATATTATATTGATAGTTCCAAGGATATTGAACATAAGATATGTAGAAGTATTACTGTATGCAGGAACAATAATAGAAGCAGCAATATTCGACCCAAGGAGACCAAATCCTATAATTAAACTAACAAGAGGACCTGCAAGCGCCATTTTGAACTCTTGGGAGGGTTCTCTTGGAATCTCCTCCATAGAAGCAACTCCTCCAAACAATAAAAGTGTTATATTATTTATCTCAACACCAAAACTCTTGGCCACATAAGAGTGACCTAGTTCATGTAACAGCACACAAACAAACAACAGAATGGTTGTCACAAGGGCCAAAGCATAGCTTTTGCTAGCTGGGCTCACATCAGCAAAACCAAAAGGATGAGGATTTATTGCAAATACAAGTGAAAACAAAGGAAGTATCAGCAAAAAAGTAATATGTATCTTTATGGGGATACCAATTATACTTCCAATCTGGTACGAGCTTTTCATGACACCATGTAAGTTGGATTAATATTTATCTTTATCTTATTTTCCTTGTAAAGAAAGAGGAAAAAGAGAAGATCGG
>PXAV01000141.1 GCA_003565715.1 Methanosarcinaceae archaeon | reverse complement strand
GGGATAGAGGAATATCTGCCAATAGAAAAGCCATATGAGCTCTATAAAGCAGCCAGATACCTTCCGGATGCTGGGGGTAAAAGGCTTCGTCCCGCAGCAGTGATTCTTGCAGCAGAGGCTGTAGGTTCTGATATCAGGACCGTTCTTCCTGCTGCAGTGGCTGTTGAACTTGTTCATAATTTCACACTGGTACATGATGACATAATGGATAGTGATGACATACGTCGTGGTATGCCTGCAGTGCATGTTAAATGGGGCGAGGCTGCAGCTATCCTTGCAGGTGACACACTTTATTCAAAGGCTTTTGAGATAATTACCAATGCTAAAGGTGAGCCATCACGCATCCTTAAATGCGTTGATGTACTTTCCCGTGCATGCCGGGATATATGTGAAGGTCAGTGGATGGATGTGGAATTTGAGGATCGTTCAGATGTTACAGAAGAAGAGTATCTTGAAATGATCGAAAAAAAGACTGGTGTGCTTTATGCTGCTTCCATGATGATCGGAGCTATAATGGGTGGTGCATCTGACGAGGTGGCTGATGCGTTCTATGAGTCGGGAAGACTTATTGGCATTGCTTTCCAGATATATGATGATGTCATTGATATGACAAGTGCTGAGGAGATACTTGGCAAGGTAAGAGGCAGTGACATTATGGAAGGCAAAAAGACCCTGATAGCTATACATGCTCTTAATAACGGGGTACAGCTTGATATATTTGGCAAGGGCAGAGCTACAACAGAAGAGATCAATGAGGCTGTGTGTGTGCTTGAAGATGCAGGATCGATCGATTATGTAAGGTGTCTTGCTTTTTCCTATGTGGAAAAAGGAAAGAACCTTCTGGATATAGTTGAAGATTCTCCTGCCAAGGATATACTACTGGAAATAGCGGATTATATGATCAAAAGGTCATATTGATCTTTCCTTTACTTTTCAAACTAAAAATATAAAATACCAGTGTGCTATATAATATTTTATATAATATTTTAAAAAAAAGTTTTGAGAATCAGATATTATCCTGATTCTCTATAACAGCTTGTGCAGCTGCCAGCCTTGCTATTGGTACACGGAATGGGGAACAACTTACGTAGTTCATTCCAAGTTTACATCCGAACTTAACTGAACTTGGCTCTCCTCCATGTTCACCGCATATGCCTATCTTTATATCCTTTCTGGTTGAACGCCCTTTCTCAATACCTATTTTGACAAGCATTCCAACACCTTCCTGGTCCAGGACTACGAAAGGGTCATTTGCAAGTATGGACTTTTCTACATATGTTGGGAGGAACATTCCCGCATCATCCCGGCTAAAACCAAAGGTTGTCTGTGTCAGGTCATTTGTCCCAAAAGAGAAGAATTCTGCTTCTGTGGCTATCTTATCTGCGGTCAGGGCAGCCCTGGGTAGCTCTATCATCGTACCCACAAGATACTCCATCTCTACATTCTTTTCGCAAATAACAGATTCTGCCACGGCCACTACTTGTTTTTTCACAAGTTTTAGCTCATTGACATGAGAAATCAGTGGTATCATTATCTCAGGAACTATTTTCATTCCCTCTGACCTGAGCTCACATGCTGCTTCTATGATGGCTCTTACCTGCATCTCATATATATCAGGGTATGTTATCCCAAGACGACATCCTCTGTGGCCAAGCATAGGATTAATTTCCAGCATGGACTCCACACGTTCCATAAGTAGCTTGACTTGCTCTATTTCCTCAGAACTCCCACTATCTGCTTTAAGTTTACTTAGTCTCTCTAAAAGCTCTTCCTGTTTTGGAAGGAATTCGTGCAGTGGGGGATCTAGCAGACGGATGGTTACAGGATAACCTTCCATCACCCTGAAAATTTCGATAAAATCCTCTTTTTGCATTGGTAGGAGTTTATCAAGGGCAGCCTTCCTCTCAAAACTATCCTTTGCAAGTATCATATCCCTTACGGCTGGGATCCGCTCTTCTCCAAAGAACATGTGCTCAGTTCTGCAAAGGCCAATGCCTTCTGCACCAAAATCCCTGGCAACCTGGACATCGTGTGGAGTATCTGCATTGGTTCTAACTCCTATTATTCTCACTTCGTCAGCCCAGGAAAGAAAAACTCCAAGTTCACCACTAACCCCGGGTGTTATCAGGTCTACCTCTCCGAATATCAGGCTGCCTTTAGTACCGTCAATACTAATATAATCTCCCTCTTTAACAGTGGTACCAGAAACAGTAAAAGTCATGTTTTTATTATCAATGGCCAATGCTCCACATCCTGCAACACATGGTTTGCCCATGCCCCTTGCAACCACGGCTGCATGTGAGGTCATACCTCCTCTTACAGTAAGTATTCCCTGGGCAGCATCCATGCCACCTATGTCTTCAGGTGAGGTTTCTGTTCGCACAAGAATGACCTTTTCACCTTTCTTTGCCATCTCTTCTGCATGCTCTGCGGTAAATACAACTTTGCCTACGGCAGCTCCTGGTGATGCAGGAAGACCGTCGGCAATTACTTTGTAGGAAGCTTGAGGATCAATTGTTGGATGTAATAGACGGTCTATCTGCTCTGGTGATACTCTCATCAGTGCTTCTTTTTTATCAATGAGACCTTCGCTGACCATGTCAACGGCAATTTTAAGGGCTGCTGCAGCAGTACGTTTTCCAGTTCTTGTTTGCAGCATGTACAAAGTCTTTTCCTCTATCGTGAACTCAATGTCCTGCATATCTTTGAAATGATCTTCCAGTTTCCTGTATATCTCCTCAAGTTTAGCATAGGCTTCAGGCATTGCTTTTTGAAGGGTATCTATTGGTTCTGGTGTCCTTATGCCAGCAACTACGTCCTCTCCCTGAGCGTTAATAAGATATTCTCCATAAAAACACTTTTCTCCGGTTGCGGGATCTCTTGTAAAAGCCACACCTGTTCCGGATGTTTCTCCCATGTTCCCATAGACCATGGACTGAACATTGACAGCAGTACCCCATTCACCGGGTATATTGTTAAGACGCCTGTAAGTTATGGCTCTTTGATTGTTCCAAGATTTGAACACAGCATCAATGGACATTTGTAGTTGCTCACGTGGGTCCTGTGGGAAATCAGATCCTATTCCTTTTCTTATTATGTCCTTGTATACTTCTACGATCTCTTTTAAGACATCTGCACTAAGTTCTGTATCAAGGGTGATTTCCATCTCTTTTTTCTTTTCACACAGGGCCAGCTCGAATTTCTCATGTGCGATGTTGAGTACAACGTCTCCGAACATTGTCAGAAATCTGCGATAACTGTCATAGGCAAACCTTTCATTTCCAGTTTTTTTTGCCAGACCTTCAACAGTATCATCGTTAAGGCCAAGGTTAAGAACAGTGTCCATCATTCCTGGCATTGATGCCCTTGCACCGGACCTTACAGAAAGCAGTAAAGGGTTGTGGTTATCACCAAATTTTTTACCTGTTACCTTTTCAAGCTTTGCTATAGCTTTGTTTATCTGATTGATAACCTCTTCTGGATATTCTCCCCTTTCAAGATAAAGTAAACAAACCTCTGTTGTTATGGTAAATCCTGGTGGTACGGGTATTCCCAGATTGGACATTTCTGCCAGGTTGGCTCCCTTGCCACCAAGCAGATCTTTCATTGTATTTTTGCCTTCAGTTTCTTCGTTCCCGAAAAAATATACGAATTTGTTTTCTGCCACCCAATTTCCTCCATGCATAAGAATATATGATGGACATTCATTATTAACATTATTTTATAAGTATTAAGACGAGTCCAAAATGTTCTTTTCTCTCTTTAAGGTTGTGGTCTTTAAGGGGCAAATGTGGTTAATTATACGATGGATATGTTTTTGTACTGAAAAAAAAGAACATAAAAACACTTACGATAAGTATTTATAACATAAACGTACCATATAATACAAAATCTAAATACAATGAAAGAGCACTTATGAAAAGATTAGGTAAGATACTACATATCTCAAAACAAAATGAGATTGTTGTCAGAGGCGACAAAAAACAGTTTTATGGATCTATGAAGGAGTTACCCAGGATGAACTCTTCTGTTCTTGACAGGTCCGTTAAGCCCGTCGGTAAAGTTTCCGGCATATTTGGTCCAGTTGACCAGCCATATTTCACTCTGAAACCAGATAAAGGTGCATTGGCTTCAGGATTGGAAAAACTTGTAGACGAGCGGGTCTACGTTCAATAATGAAGCGAAAGATGGCATGATGATATATCATAGTGAACGACTGTAAATGAAAGTGTGTAAATATGGTAAATATATTTTTGATGGATTATTAAAGGTGATTTGAATGGTCGAAGTTGAAAGGATACGATATTCTGACACTTCCGAAAGGGAGAAGATACGTGCAATGATTAAAGCACGTAAAGAAAAAGATAAGAGTGCAGAGGTTGAAAAAGCAAAGGTACAGTGTCCTGAGTGTGGTAGTCGCAACCTTGTGCAGGACTACGAGAGGGCAGAGCTTGTATGCTCTGACTGCGGACTTGTAGTTGATGCGGATTTCGTTGATGAAGGGCCTGAATGGCGTGCATTTGATCACGACCAGAGAATGAAACGTTCCCGTGTGGGTGCACCAATGACGTATACCATTCATGACAAAGGTCTCTCCACGATGATCGACTGGAGAAACCGTGATTCTTACGGTAAGTCTATTTCATCCAAGAACAGAGCACAGCTGTACAGGTTGAGAAAATGGCAGCGTAGGATACGTGTTAGCAATGCTACTGAAAGAAACCTTGCGTTTGCACTCTCCGAGCTGGACCGTATGGCATCGGCCCTCGGTCTGCCAAGGACCGTACGTGAGACAGCTGCTGTGGTATACAGGAAAGCAGTTGACAAGAACCTGATCCGTGGAAGGAGCATTGAAGGTGTGGCTGCTGCAGCACTGTATGCAGCATGTCGCCAGTGCAGTGTACCAAGAACACTCGATGAGATAGGAGAAGTATCAAGGGTCAGCAGGAAAGAGATTGGCAGAACATATCGTTTCATTTCAAGAGAACTGTCCCTGAAGCTCATGCCTACATCACCTATAGATTATGTTCCAAGGTTCTGCTCAGGCCTAAACCTTAAAGGTGAGGTGCAGTCCAAAGGGGTAGAGATTCTCAGGCAGGCATCCGAGAAAGAGCTCACCAGTGGCCGTGGTCCCACAGGTGTTGCGGCTGCTGCTATATACATAGCATCTATTCTATGTGGTGAACGCCGTACTCAGCGTGAGGTCGCTGATGTTGCAGGTGTGACAGAGGTAACCATACGCAATAGATACAAAGAGCTTGCAGAAGAGCTTGATATTGAGATCATTCTCTGATAAGGAAGAACTCTCCTTTAAAGAAAGATTCTTTTTTAATAGAACAAAGTAGAAATTCACTATTTCTTCTTTGTCCTTGCATATTTTCTGCAATATTGTACTTTTTGTGTAAATTATACTGCTTGATCTCAACTTCTTATAGCAGAAATAACCTGGCATAAGCTGGGGATAATACTTAATCGAGATACTAAATCCTCTTCCGTGAGATAGAGGTAGTTGACCGGTCTAATTTACACTTAAAAATAAAAAGCAAGTTGAATAATATTATATATCCAGCCTGCTCATTCTTTCAACTGCTTCGTTGATCCTTTCTACCGATCTTGTTAGAGCGAACCTTATGTAACCCTCGCCATAGCTTCCAAAACCAACACCAGGCGTTGCAACTATACCTGCATTCTCAAGTAATAGTTTGGCAAATCCTACTGAATCATAGCCATCCGGTACTGGTGCCCAGACGTAGAATGTTGCCTTTGGTGGCTTTACATCAAGTCCCAGTTCCCGCAATCCCTTAAGCAATACATCTCTTCTTTTTTGGTAGATGATGTTCATGTCAGCAACACACTGCTGGGACTCAGATAGCGCAGTTATACCAGCATATTGTATAGCATCAAAGGCTCCGGAGTCAACATTGGACTTTACCTTCCCTATCCCTGCGATTATATCCTTGTTACCAACAGCAAAAGCAAGTCTCCAGCCTGTCATGTTGTATGTTTTAGAAAGCGAATATAGCTCAACACCAACATCCATTGCTCCATCAACACTTAAAAAACTTGGAGCTTTGTAGTTATCATATGTCATTTCTGAATATGCGTTGTCATGTATAACTACAATATCGTTGTCTCTGGCAAACTGTACTACCTCTTCAAAGAACTTCTTATCCGCAATAGCAGAAG
The DNA here is from genome assembly GCA_003565715.1 of Methanosarcinaceae archaeon. GTDB lineage: Archaea > Halobacteriota > Methanosarcinia > Methanosarcinales > Methanosarcinaceae > Methanolobus. The sequence goes on along the minus strand of PXAV01000141.1, from coordinate 32,528 downwards.
TTGGATTGTTGGGGTAGTTAAAGAACATCAGTTTTGCCTTATCGAGCTTATCCCTGGGTATAGCATCCAGATCAGGAAGGAAATCATTCTCTTCAAGCAGTGGCATTATATGTGGTTCGCCACCTGCAAATTGTGTCCCTATCTTGTATACAGGGTAAGCGGGGTCAGGACAAAGGGCCACATCACCGGGGTTTATGAAAGCAAGGGGGATGTGCGCCACTCCTTCTTTTGAACCTATAAGGGTCAGTACCTCTGAAGCAGGGTCAAGGTCCATTCCTCTTGTCTTTTTACACCAGTCTGCAGCAGCTTCCCTGAACGCAGTCATTCCTGCATAGGAAGGATACGTGTGGGTCTGTGTATCGTGTACTGCTTTGCACATCGACTCAACTATATGCTCAGGAGTTGGCTGATCAGGGTCACCTACACCCAGATCAATGACATCTACTCCTTTTTCTTTCATCGCTGCCTTTGACTCGTCTATAGTTGCAAACAAATACGGGGGCAATGAGTTTATCCTGTCAGAATACATTTATTCACCTTATTTTATAGCATTTTATGTGCCATTTGGCATCTATGCACTCCTCTCTATTGATTCACACCTATTTAAGAGCATAGTATTAATTAGGATAATTTCGGTGTATTGTACACAGCAAAAAACAAAATCTATTAAAATTAATAATATAAATTAAAATAATATATTATTATCATATTAGTTCGGTGTGGATTATTATTTACGACAAAAATCATCATGCTCTGGAAAAAAGGGAGAAAGAACTTGAATGTATCTACAGGGTATCGGATCTTTTTGATATGCACCTGCCTATTAGTTCTCTGCTCAAAGGAATCATACAACGATTGCCAAATGCATTTCTTTACTCTGATGTGGCTGTTTCCTGTATTATATTAGATGGAAAGGAGTATAAGTCAGATAATTTTAAAATAAATTCGCATACTCTTTTCAGTGATATTATAGTAAATGGTAATAAGAGAGGATCAGTTAATATTTCCTATTGTGAGGAACGCCCAATGCATGATATGGGGCCTTTTTTAAAAGAAGAGCAGCGTTTACTTGATGTTATTACATCAAGACTTTGCAAGGTCTTGGAAAGAAAGTATGTTGAAGAAGCACTTCTGGATTCTGAGAGAAGGCACAGGCTGATATTTGACGCATCTCCAATTGGTATATTTGTTGACAAAAAAGGTGTTATTACTCATTGTAATAAAAGTTTTTTAAAGATCTTCAAATTATCACATAATGATGTCATGGGTGCAAATATATTTGATTATTTAGACGATAAACGTCTTTGCAAGGTGTTTTTGGGCTCATCTGAAAAGCATCTTCCATTTTATGAGAACGAGTACTCTGCAATTGTATATGGAAGTGAAGTATACCTCAGGTCATATTATGTCCCTATCAGGTCCAGGGAAGATACCAGTGAAGGTGGTATCGGTTTAATAGCGGACATAACGGCAAACAAAAATTACGAGGATGAGCTACAAAATCAAAAAGAGCTTCTTACAAGTACTTTTAATGCCCTGCAAGACCTTATAATCGTTGTTGACAGGAATATGAGAATAGTGACCAGTAATTGGAAATCAGAGGAGATGTCCATGCCACAGCAACCCGGGGCTCACCCTGACCTCTTTGAATGCTTTGGTCACAATCTAATGCCATGTGATCCATGTCCTGTAAAAAAAGTATTTTCAACGGGAAATATGACAGAATTTGAATATGAAGATCCTGTTGATAAAAAGACACGGGATTTTCGTATATTCCCTGTTCATGACACAAAAGGTGATGTAGTAATGGCTGTAAGTCACATACGTGATATCACAGTACGCAAGCAGACAGAGGAAGCACTGAAAAAATCAACAGTGGAGTTAGAGAAAGCATACGAGGACCTAAAATCCCTTGATAAGTTAAAGGATGAATTCCTTTCAAACCTAAGACACGAACTTAACACCCCACTAACCTCTATCAAAGGTTTCAGTGAGCTTTTGCATGAATGTGCCCTTGGTCCCCTGAATGAGAAACAGATGGATGCAATTGAGCGAGTGGTGGCAAAATCCTACAAGTTGCAACATCTTATAGATTCTTTGTTGTTTGTTAGTGTCAATCAGAATGGTACACTAAAATATAATTTTGAAAAAATAGATATATTTTCTCTTCTAAAAGATACAGTGAATTGTTTTGTTGACAGGTCCATTGAAAAGAAAATAACCATACACACCGATATTACCTTTGATTCATGCTTTATAGAGGCCGACAGGACTTACATTAATCAGATTTTTTTAAATTTGTTGGACAATGCCGTAAAATTCACTGATCATGGGGGTAATGTCACACTTGAGGCTTTTGAAGAAGCTAATGCTGTACATATCGTTATAGGTGATTCAGGAATAGGTATAAGTGAAAGTAACATACCTGGTCTATTTAGAAAATTCTACCAAATAGACAGCTCATCTACAAGAAATTATGGGGGCAATGGCCTTGGACTGTACATAAGTAAAATAATTGTTGAAAGCCACAAAGGACAAATATGGATAGAAAGTGAAAAAGGAAAAGGAACTGATGTTCATGTACTGCTTCCTTTTGAGCAGAAAAAAAACCATACATCGCCACGCCCATATCCAGCCCGGTATGATAAACCTATACTGGGATAACGAAGATGTGCCTATATGAGTTAATCCAGCTAGACTATACTCTTTCTCCTCTAATTTAAACGATTTTCCACTTAAATAGATTTGTATAAGCTTATAATTAGGAAAATGATATCTTTTTCCTTTCAGGAGAATCATCTGCAAGTCCACTGGTGTAATGCATATGGAATGGAAAACCTATAGGCGATGTGTGCTTTATCCATTCTATATTTTTGAAGTGGATTGTAATCAATGTGTTCACACAAACATGAAGAATCCTTTTTACAGGTAATGCAATATTTACATCCTCATCAATAAAATCAATAAGTAAATCTTCTTCTTCATTAACTGAAGAAAAAGTTTTGCTGTGTGATTCATCTCTGTAGAACTTAAGGACAGTGAGTTTTAACATTGGTGATAATGTATATATGGTAGTGAAAATGGTAGTGAAATTTAGCTAAGTCCCAGTTATATTAAACATATGTTGCTATATTTTCAATGTTAAGGGGATTTAGAAGATAACACAGTGATATGTGGTCTTTACCAGCATAATTTCGACGGGGAGTCCACAAAGAGGACTCCGCTGTGTACAGTAGAACTATATTTTATTTGTTCTAGTGTTCATTCTGCAGTTTCATTAACTATATTTTCCAGATTAAGAAGTATTAGCAATCTTTCATTCAGTTTTCCAACGCCTTTTAAATATTCGGCATTTATCTTCTGGGTAATTATATCCGGTGTTTTTTCTATATTCGATTCTTGTAGGCGTATAACCTCACTGACAGAATCAACTACCAGTCCAACAACAGTACCATCTATGTCAACCACTACGATACGCGAATCATCGGTAAGCTCTTTTGAATTCATACCAAAGCGCTTATCTAGGTCCATAACCACAATTATTTTCCCTCTAAGGTTAACCACTCCTTTGACATAATTTGGGGACCTTGGAATTCTTGTTATTTCTGGCATGCGTATTATCTCTTGTACCTGCATTATATTAATGCCAAACTCTTCTACACCCAGGCTGAAAACAACAAGTTGCTGAAGGTTAGTGTTGGTGTTGTCAGTGTATGTGTCACTCATATCCATTTCTTTCTCCATTTCTATACCTCTGTGAAAATGTAAATAGATATCACTTCCCAAAGAATGCATTATATATGCACACCATGAAGTGTATTATATATTATTTAAGAATATATTAATGTACTATGTATAAATAACTTCTCTTCAATTTTAATTGTCAGACAGCCTTTAAGTCACATGCATATTTCCTTCAAAAATCGTGAACATATCCAAAAAGTAAAAAAATATCCAAAAACCGATTCCTATTTAACCATTTAGGGCAATACCCACGCTACATCATAACTACATATACGGAATAATAGTTCTGGATAATCATTCAATTGTTTACAATTATGAGGTTTTTATATGAGCGATATCTTACGTAGGGGACGTTTATCGTCAACACCTGATGAGGACATGATAAACTTCACCTCATCAATGTCAGCTGATAAATGGATATTTGAGGCAGATATACTTGTGGACATGGCCCACACCGTTATGCTCCATGAGCAAGGGATCATAAAAGAGGATTATTGTAGTGCAATTCTAAGAGGCCTTTTGAAAATAAGGGAAGATGGTATTGAAGCACTTGATCATTCATACGAGGATATACACATATCTCTTGAATCAAGACTTATAGATATGGTCGGTGAGGATATCGGAGGGAGGATGCACTCCGGTCGCTCTCGTAATGATGAGGTTGCAACCTGTATCAGGATTAGATTAAGGGATGAACTTTTGTCCCTTGCTGAAGAACTGATAGAACTTCAAAGTACATTACTTGATAAAGCCTCAGGGAATATCGAGACTATCATGCCTGGCTTTACCCATCTTCAACATGCGCAGCCAACTACCTTTGCACATCATATTGTTGCCCACTCAGATGCAATTGGCAGGGATATCGATCGTGTAACAGAAGCTTTTCTAAGGATGAACAAGTGTCCTCTTGGTTCTGCAGCTTTTGCTTCCACGGGTTTTGATCTTGATCGCAACAGGACCTGTCGCCTGCTTGGCTTTGATGATCTGCTTGATAATTCAATGGATGCTGTCAGTACTCGTGACTTTCTGATAGAATCAGTGTCTGTGATGGCAAATATAATGGTCGATCTAAGCAGGATGGCAGAAGAGATAATCATCTGGTCAAGTTCGGAGTTCTCTTTTATAGAACTTGATGACATGTATGCATCAACATCATCCATTATGCCACAGAAGAAGAACCCTGATTCTGCTGAACTGGTTAGGGGCAAAACAGGTACAGTGATAGGTTCTTTAATGTCTCTTTTGTCTATATGCAAAGCTCTTCCACTGAGCTATAACCGTGACCTTCAGGAGGCAACACCTAATGTCTGGAATGCTGTCACGATCACCAGAAGTGCTGTACGTATAAGCAAAGGAATGATCTCAAGTATGAAAGTGAACACTGGATCAATGGCCGAAAAGTCTGTGATGGGCTTTACCACGGCTACAGAACTGGCAGACACAATTGTAAGGAGTTGTAACATACCTTTCAGGACAGCTCATCAGATAGTTGGTGTTCTTGCAAGGGGTGATGGAAAACCTACACTTGGCCAGATAGATGTTGCTGCTTATGGGATCATTGGTGAGGACCTTAGTCATAGGGGACTAACAGAAGCTATGGTAATAGAAGCTCTCGACCCTGTGCTCAATGTAAGTAAAAGGTCCATAGCAGGAGGTCCTGCACCAGATGAGGTAAAAAGGGCCATAAAGAAACGCCATAAAGAGAAGGAAAAGAAATATGAGAGGATCTCAGGCATGAACAATGCTATAGAAAAATCACTTAATGTTCTTTTCAGAGTCGTTGATGGCTATACTGGGAAGTAATCATTATTGTGCAGCTACATAGGCATAGAGATAGATTCTGATATGAAGTATTAATTAAGCAAATGCGTGCTAACAAAAATAATATCTACAAATAAGCAGGTGAGGGCCATGGAGTTCCAAGAGGGTGACAGAGTAAAGGTTCAGAAAAATGGAATTGAGTACGAAGGCATTTTTATGCCAAGCACAAGCGATCACATGGTCATAAAGATGGACAGTGGCTATAACGCAGGTATCGATCTTAAGGGAGCTACGGTCTTAGTTGTTCATAAAAAAAAGGACAGGATTATTTCAGATCCTTCTAGGCCAAAGGACACTGTTCAATTAAAAAAAGACCTTCCAAAGGTATCAATATTGTCCACAGGTGGGACGATCGCCAGTAAGATCGATTACAGGACAGGAGCGGTTAGTTCCCAGTTCTCAGCTGATGATATCCTCCAGGCGATACCAGAGCTTACTGAGATCGCCACATTCAGCGGCAGAGCGATCTACAACATATTGTCAGAGAACATGAAAGCAGCCTACTGGCAGGAACTTGCAAAAGCAGTTGCTGAGGAAATAGAGGGAGGGGCAGATGGTGTGATAATTGCCCACGGCACGGATACGATGATGTATTCTGCTGCTGCTTTATCTTTCATGATAGATACTCCTGTTCCAATTGTATTTGTAGGGTCGCAGAGAAGTGCTGACAGGCCAAGTAGTGACAATGTTATGAATGCCATATGTGCTGCAAGGGTGGCAGTAAGCGATATTGCAGAGGTCAGCGTTGTCATGCATGGTGATACTTCAGATGACAGGTGCTATATTCACCGCGCAACAAAAGTAAGGAAAATGCATACATCAAAAAGAGATGCCTTCAGATCAATAAATTCTTCTCCTATAGGTTGTGTGGACTATGCCACAGGGGAGATACAGTTGTTCCTTCCATATATAATGAGAAATGAGAGACAGCTTGTACTTAAAAGTTCAATTGAAGCACAATGCACGCTTGTAAAATTCACTCCGGGTGCAAACCCGGATATTCTTGGCTGGTTCGTTGACCAAGGATACAAAGGCATAGTTATTGAAGGTACAGGTCTTGGGCACGTATCAACAGAATGGATCCCTCAAATAGAGAGAGCTACATCCCTTGAAATACCGGTCTTCATCACTTCCCAATGCCTGAGCGGAAGGATATGTAACAGGGTATATGATACTGGCCGGGATATTATAAAGGCTGGTGCCATTGAAGGAGAGGATATGCTCTCTGAGGTTGCACTTGTGAAGATGATGTGGGCGCTTGGACAATCTGATGATTACAATACTGTTTGTGATCTGCTCAAAAACAATATCATAGGTGAAATAAATGAAAGAAGCACATCATGTAATATTTCATGAAGTTGCTCCTCTTGATTTGATATTGAGAGTATGATAGGGTTATAATAATTAAGTTTATAATGAAGTAGCTAACTATTGGAGCAAGTATCAGTTACAAAATATAGTATAAGGACCCAGTAAAAAAGGTGAATACATGTCATTAGCAAATCTCAGGACACATTATACGTCACAGATAGATCCGCAACAGCTTAGTGATCAGAAGGTCACGCTGGCTGGTTGGGTACACGAGGTTCGTGACCTTGGTGGAATTTGTTTTGTTGTGCTCAGGGACCGTGAAGGAAGGGCACAGGTAACACTGGTGAAGAAGAAGACAGATCCTGAAATGCTGGATACTGCCAGAAAACTTGTCAGGGAATCTGTAGTATCTATCAGAGGAATGATCAAACCGGAGTCTAAGGCACCAAACGGTTATGAGCTTATTCCTGAGGAAATAATACTGTTAAATGAGGCACAATCCCCATTGCCAATGGACACAACAGGAAAGGTTGAAGCTGAACTGGACACACGCCTTGATTCAAGGTTCATAGACCTGAGGAGAGAGCGGACAACAGCCATATTCAGGATAAGGCATGAAGTTCTAAGGGCTGTACGCTCTTTCCTTACAGACAGGGGTTTTATTGAAACCTCCAGTCCAAAGGTAGTGGCAACAGCAACCGAAGGTGGCACATCACTTTTTCCAATAACGTACTTTGATAGAGAGGCATTCCTGAATCAGAGTCCTCAGTTGTTCAAGCAGATACTTATGTCAGGGGGGCTTGACAGGGTATTTGAAATTGGCCCGATCTTCAGGGCAGAGGAACATGACACCCGCAGACACTTGAACGAGGCAACATCCATTGATATAGAGGCAAGTTTCTGTGACCATTTCGATGTGATGGAGATACTGGAAAATATGGTTGCCTACATATATGAGCAGGTCATTGAGAATGCATCAACATCCCTTGCCTTTCTTGGTGCGGAGCTTAAAGTACCAAAACTACCCTTTTTGAAACTGACCTATGATGAAGCTATAGAGATAGTCAACGCAAGCAGTGATGAGATGCTCAATTGGGGCGATGACCTTGGTACAATGGCAGAGCACATTATTGGTGAGCATGTCTATAAGGAAACCGGTGAGTCACATTATTTTATAATTGACTGGCCAACAGAGATAAAACCATTCTATGCCATTCCGTATGAAGAAAATCCTTTACTTTCAAAGGCATTTGATATGATGCACAGAACAATGGAATTGTCATCAGGAGCTCAACGTGTACATGTGCCTGAAATGCTTATAGGCAGAATAGAATCACAAGGTCTTGACCCAGAAGGTTTTGAGTTCTACCTAAAGGCATTCCGCTATGGGATGCCACCACATGCTGGCTGGGGTATTGGATGTGAAAGACTTGTTATGAGCATGCTGGGTGTTGATAACATACGGGATGTAGTGCTTTTCCCAAGAGACAGGCGACGACTTTCTCCGTGATATACAAGGAAGTATAATATGAAAGATAGAAATCCCTCAAGAGAAAGCCCTGAAAAAAAAGCAGCAGGTATAGCTGCTGCAGACCTTGTCAGCGATGGTATGGTAGTGGGACTTGGTACTGGTTCCACAACCGCTTACACAATATCAGAACTTGGCAGGCGTGTGGCTAGAGGTCTTGATATAATAGCTGTGGTGACATCCTACCAGTCCGAGATGCTTGCCATCCAGGCAGGTATTACACTAACTTCACTGGCCGAGCACCCGGAAATCGATATAGCAATAGATGGTGCTGATCAGATAGATTCCAATCTTAATGTCATTAAGGGTGGCGGTGCAGCACATACCCGTGAGAAGGTAGTTTCATGCGCTGCTAAAAGGTTTGTGATCGTGGCAGATGAGTCCAAGATGAGTGATCAATTGGATCACTATGTACCACTGGAAGTCCTTCCTTATGCCAGAGAACTTGTGTTCAAAAAGATCAAAGATATTTGTGGTGATCCTGTACTTCGCCTTGCATCAAAAAAAGATGGACCTGTAATATCTGACAATGGTAATTTCATTATAGATGCCAGTTTTGGAATGATCCATGATCCCCTTGCACTATCTGAAAATCTTTCTCATATCACAGGTATTGTCGAACATGGAATATTCATCAATGTGGATGATGTCTACATTGGAAAAAAGAATGGCAAGGTGGGGATGCTCAAATCCCAAAAAAAATGAAAAAAAATTAAAACATGTGAAAAGTTAAAATCTATTAAAAGGAAATAAAAACAAATAAATTAAGTTCCTGGACATATGGTCAGGAATCATTTTCCTCATCAAGAGGACATGCACACATCTCGAACAAAACCTCTTCACCTGTGCGTGAACCCCTCGCTATCATGATATCTCCGGCCATGACAGCAGTTCTTTTGTTTGGTCTATATACCCATTTCTCATCTCTTTTTATAGCCATGACATGTAAGCCAGTTTCAGTCTCAAGCTTCAGCTGGCCAAGATTTTTTCCGACTATTGGTGAGCAGTCCTGCACAATTAATTTTGTTATTATCTGCTCAGATTCCCTGACAGCAATGGTAATGACTGGATGGAGATCTATGTCTCTTAGGACAGTGTCAGCAATTGCATAGGCAGCATCTGATATAGACTCTGCCGAATCAGCAAGCTGAAGTAGTCCCCGTAATATATTGACATCAGGAACATGCTTTGCGGTTTCAAGCACCCAGTGCTGAAGCTCATGTTTCATGGAGTCCATCTCTAATTCCAGTGCTTTGACTTCGTGGGCGATGTCCTCATTGTTAAATAGCAGAGCTGAGTAGGCAAGGCCAACAGAAAGCTCGCTCATGTTCTTCATTTCTACAATTATATCTACTGCTCTTTCAAGGTCTATAAGGAATCTGTCATGTTGTATATCCCGGGGAGTGTACTTACAGTTGGTTACAAGTTCCATGAACACAGGAACGCCTTCTTCATGGCCACGGGCAAAAAGCACGTCATCCTGTCTGATACGGGTTGAATGGCTGGGATCATATATCCATTCATCATTTCTACGAATAGCTATGATCCACATGCCGCCTTCTGTATCAAACTCTATATCTTCCAGATTCCTTCCTGCAATACTGGAATTCTCACAAACAGTTGCTCTGATTATGGTTTCATCAGCTTCCCTCATTGCAAGTTTTAGCTCTGTGGGGATGCTCATATCTATAAGAACTATCTTGGCGATATCTCCTGCTGCATTCGCTATTATTTCAGATGCACTTGCAACTTTCAGTACACCAGACATTTCCTCAGCTTCCTCGACTCGCCTGACACTTAACATTGCAGCAATATTTGTGTGATAGTCAAGTGTATCCATCTTTTCTTCAAGTCGCAGGACCTCTTCTGCAATATCCTCATCATCGTAGATCATAGCCGAATAGGCAAGATCAACCATAAGCTCCGATGTATCTTTCATTTCCTTAATAAGGTCTTTAAGGTTGCGTGGAGCATACTTTATTTCCTTTGGACTCATAAATTCCTACCGCTCATTGTTAGTACATTATCGTTATTGTTTTTACACTTATATTATGCTTTAGATTAAACCCAGCAGACCCATTGTAAATATTATTCCTATTACACCTACAAGATCCCCAAATGTCGCAACAATTGGAATTACAGTATCATCAGGATCCACTCCTATTCTTTGGGATATGAACGCACTTGATATGCTCAATGCAAAAACTACGAACAGCTCGAAAGTACCTGCAATAAGACACAGAGCCAGTAAAGTCATAAGTGGCATTGATATTCCAAGTAGGATTCCAGTGAACCATACTGTAAATGCTACGAATGTGCAGGCAGATATTCCAACGATAAGTGCTGCTATAACACTGTTGCGAACCACAGGATTTTTGTGTATATGACTTCCAAGACCCATATGCAGTGATGTTGAAACCCTTGCTCCAAGCATGCTCCCGGTGTCGCCTCCAATCTTGATGAGAGCCGGGATCAATACCAGTATAAGAGGCATGGAAACAAGGTTCTCTATCTCCATGTTCAGGAAATGACCCGCCAGGACACCTATCACAGATGTGGCCAAAAGAACAGGCATGCCTCTGCTAACTATACCTTTTACTGTATAATAGCTCATATCATCAGCACCACCTTTGCAGTCCAGAAGAGTATCAGCATGGCTACCACATCACCGATTGTTGCTATCATTGGTGTTACTACATTATCAGGATCAAATCCAAACCTGAACATTCCAATTGCCAGCAACACAGCGATTACTGCAAGTATTATGCCAGAAGTTACCCCGGCAATGACCGCTATCATTATAAGGGTAAGTGCACCTGCACTTTCCATTCCAAAAGCCATAGTTATTATATGACCTAAAAACCCCAGTACAATCGACAATAATAAACTTAATAAAAGTGAGCCTGATACGTTGTTTACAAGTTCAGGATTTGCATCTATCTTTGTTATAAGACCCATGTGTATGGCACTTCCAAGACGGGAGCCAAGTGCACATGAAATGTTACCACGCATTCCAAGTACTGCAGGAGTTATTACAAGTAGTCCAGGTAACATCTCTAATTCTTCTGTCATACCTGAGAGGATGACTCCTGCCATTACACCTCCCAAGGTGGCCAAAAGTTCAAATGGCAACGCCTCGCGTACAATGGAACGGACACTTCCGTAATCACCGATGTATTCATCAACGGCCTCTATCTCATATTCCTGGCCATCATCACTTCCATCATGGGACATTTCACCTGTACTAATGTTTCTTATTATTTATATCTATCAGAGAGGTGCATGATACCAGAAAATCGTTTAATATTTTCAGGTTTTCAGTATTCTATGGTTAAACATAAAAGAGATGTGTGCATTTGATGAAGAGAGGTAATTGAATGCTAAAACATATTGTGATGTGGGAGCTAAAGGATTATGCTGAGGATAATAGCAAAACAGAGAACGCCATGATTATGAAGGGGATGCTTGAAGCTCTGAGGGATATGATACCTGAGATAGAGAAGATAGAGGTGGGCATAAACATAAATCCCTCAAAATCAGCATATGATGTGGTGCTTTATTCAGAGTTTAGGGATAAAGCAAGGTTCACGTTGTATCTGAATCACCCGGATCACCTGGATGTTGCTGAATTTGTCGGCAAGATAAGCAAGAATCGCATAGTTGTAGATTATATGGTATAAATGCATTTAATTGAATATTCTTACTAGCTCTCTTTTACTTTTGTGTATTATGACCTTATATTCCTGTTTGCAATTGTCCCGTAAGAGGCAAAAAGCACACCAGTAAGAAAAAGATTATATATAACTAGTTACATTAGGTGGTTGCTCGTAGACGAAACCGTCAACGAACAAACTTTTAGTAAACAATAGGGGCCCGTGGTCTAGCCGGTTATGACATCGCCTTTACACGGCGGGGATCCTGAGTTCGAATCTCAGCGGGCCCACCTCACTTTTTTAACTTAATATATAAAAAAAACATATAAGACTGGTCTACAGAGCCATATCAGTAGTTTTGTTCATTTCTGACAGGCTACCGATATCAGTGTTATAGTTCCAGCAACGGTCAAAAACATCCTGGTCAACATTGTTATTGAGAAAAGAATTGATAACCAATGCGAAAAAACGGTTTTCTTTCTGTTTTTGTTTTTTGCACATGGCAACAATGTCGCAAGGCAACTGAGGGAACAGGAAATCAGATATGACCAATAGGTCTGCTTTTTTATAATCCTTGTTTTGCATCATATGGATCCCCTCGCGTAAAGCCGGCACAACATCAGTAACGCCATGAAAGCTCATTTTGAGGAAATCTATCATATCACGGATACCTCCCGGAGGGGTTAGATCAAAGGTTTCTATTGAGCTGCTGAAATTGATCAAATAACACCTTCTCTTTTGTGAAGCTGCCCTTGATACTATATTCAGGGTCAATGCCTTGGCTATGTATTCCGGAGGTCCTGACATAGAATTACTTGTGTCAAGACAAATGATTACAGGTCCCTTCTTTTCTTCATCAATAACTGTAACAGTTCTCTGAATGTTTTCTTCAATCATCTCTTTTTTAAACCCTTGCTTGGAGAAACACATCAGTCTCTTTTCAACATACTTTAAGTCAAAAAGTAATTCAAAATCAAGATCACTTAAAAGAGCCATCTCCAGTGGTATAACATTTTCCAGATCCCTGTTAAGTCCAATTCCAACTACTAGTTCATTTAAATTCTTATCTGCTTTGCTGACACATTGTGTGATAGTCGAATCGATGGTCTCTGTGCGTTCAGATGGATGTTCTTTTTGTAACCTCCCCATCAATTCACACATTTTTAGGACATTTTTATCCATTCTGAGATATTCAGTCCACTGTTTAAGGAAGGAAACATCCTGCTCACTTAAGTCCTCTGCGCACAGATCCCAGAGGATACCAGAGTCAATAGCAAGCTCATCAAAAGCCTCCTTGATTTCCTTTACCGTTTCAAACCATTCTTCCAATTCTTTGGCTAACTGTTGGCTATGTCTTTTTATTTCCTTTATGTGCCATTTTAGCGACTGGTTTTTGTACTCATTTTTCCATGCTTCCAGTTCATTTCTACGAATCGTATTGAGGGCGTATGTTAATGATATTCCACTCTTTTCTCCCCCGTATTTTTTTAGAATATGTGTTTTTTTCTCCCAGAATGTGACATTTACAGATGGATGAAGTAATCTGTAATTATTCAAGTCATTTTGTATCGATTCTTTGCATGCACCATTCGTCTTGAAATCCCACTCAGCAAAATTCAACTTTGATCCATGCTCTTTAAAAGGATCATTTTGTTCCAGATGACTACGGATTGTACTTTCCCACTTACTGACTTTTCTGTTTAATACAACTTTAAATCTTTCTTCAGCCAGCTCTGGGAATTTTTCTTTTAAAAGAATGTTGGCCATATCGTATACATTAGCAATTTCATGGTTCATAGATTTCATGCGATCGCACCTTATACAATAAATGCTCAACATTTAACCTATGGTTCTCCAGATCATTGAGAAAACCATGCAAACTAGCATGTATAAGTTCTCTATTCTCAGCAGGTATAAATGGAGTTCTATTATACTTTTTTTGTTTATTTATATAAGTGCTTGCATCATCAATAATGTCCTCTATATGTTCCAGAGAGCTTTTACACATAACTTCAAAATCATGTTTAACATTCGGAGTAATACTTTTTTGACTATCCCTTTCAAATTTTATAGGTGGTTCTATTTCAAACCAATCAACATATGATGTGGTTTTAAGAGGAAAATTCCATCCACTTTTGAGTAATTTTTCCTGTATTTTGACCTTACATGAATTTCGTCCGTTAAAGTTACACTCCAACTTGGAAAGCAACTTTCCACTCTCATCAAGTGGTTCAAAGGATTCACATGTCCCCATCTTCTCTACAGGTATATAAAAACTAACTTTTATCTTGACAGGATCAGGACTATTGGGGTCTCTTTTGATTTCCGGGGAGATAACTGAAAAGCATTCTTTACCATCAATCTTTTTTGTATCGTAAATATCCTCTGTATAGAAAAATACTTTTGATACATCTTTTTCAATATCATTATAAGTTGATATCCAATGATCTAACCTTTCACTATAAGGCAAGCTAAATTGTTTCACACTTCTAAAAACGATTTCATCAATATGTGCTATGTTCTCTTCAAGTGTCCACAGGCAATGTCTCAATATGAATGTATCAACAGGTATAACCTCAGTTCTGTCACATAAAAATGCACAAGCCTTTAATACAAATGATATTTTTTGCCATCTGCGGTCGGAAACATAAACTGCAATATCGGGATTATTCTTATTGAATTCATCGATCAGACATCTGATAGAATTGATAATAGCAAATACTTCTCTTGAAATAGTTACCTTGTAGATCTCATCAGGCAATTCTTCCCACTCAGCATGTGAGAATTGCAACCAATCAGGAACCATTATATCAATGGAAACTGGTCCGCCTTCAAGCAATTTCTCAAAGTTCTCTCTTTCATGCATTGGATTTACTACCACCCGCATCACGAAACGATCATATAGAGCTTCAAGACCTTGGTTGGATGGTGGTGTTTCGTTGCTTGCAGCTATCAATGCCTTTAGTGGAACCTTTTCTTCTCGGCCATTGTTTCGATAAATCCTTTCGTTGATAACTGTCAACAATGTGTTCAGGATAGCAGGACTGCTTTTCCATATCTCATCAAGAAAAGCAAAATCTGCAGTAGGCAGATATCCTTCAGTTTTACGAACGTAGTTGTCTTTTTTTAGTTCCTGGATGCTCACTGGTCCAAAAATATCTTCTGGAGTACTAAAGCTCTGCATCAGATATTCAAAATGTGATGCATCTTTAAAGACCTTTGATATACGGCGTGCAATCAGACTTTTTGCCGTCCCTGGTAAACCATAAAGGAAAACAGATTGTCCGGAAATGGCTGAAAGAAGTGAAACTGCAACAATCTCCTCTCTTTCGTACAGTCCTTCAGAGCAGACATTGATCAACTCTGTAACTCTCTCTATCATTGAGGTATTTGATATATCACGATCCATGTAAAGTTATACTCCTGCTGTCTTAACTTTCAAGAAGCCCTAATAAGTTTAATGCTTGATAGTTCATTTTGAGTTATTACTAAGTTTTATCTTTCTCTAAACACTCCAGATTTCTAAAGCACCAAATATTATATCTTAAAATCTTCTTAAGCTTACCAAGAGATATATTGTAGTCTTAATAAAGTAAATGTCTGAATAGTCCCATTATACCTCAGTTATAAACAGGCACAATAGTTGATATAAAACTATTCTTTAGATAATTAAAAAGTCAAAAGATACATCAGTGGTTTGATAAAAAAACGATATTTTGACTCCAGCAAAGCTTTTGTTTCTGTCAAAGTAATTATCTTAATTAAAGAAATGCTTTATCTGTATGTCTTTATAAGATATGCTACACAGTAACCTAATGCATAATTACAGGATGTGGTTATAGTATATACAGAGAATAGAATAGTGCAGTAAACACTCTCTTGAAGCAGTTCAATCATAATTTCTTTGTACAAACTATCAATATAAGATTGATAGTCTATGGCAAACAGGCTTGTTCATATGTATCATTCCTAACAGAATGGTTTCGAAATGAGACGAAAAATAGCAGGAATATTTTTCCTATATTGTGGACCTGGTCGAAAGGAGAAGTTACCTGTGTATTTTTATTTCATAAAAAAGGTTATATTTTTATACATAAACAGCGATAACTGTATAGATTGTGTGTCACTTCTTTTCAGCAAACAAATCTACCTCACAACTATGTATCACCTCAACATTATGCACACACATTATTACTATCATCTTTTATATTCTGTATCAAACATTTTCGAGGAGCAATCTAATGCAAATTCATTTGATAGGCGGTTTTGCAGGAATTGATAAGAAAAAATTTATTTTTTCTCTCGATAATGAACTGACCACAAGAGGTCATAAGATAGGGGTAATTGTCATTGAGGAGACAGAAACCAATATAAAGAACCTAAATTTTAAGGATTCTTCTATTATCATAAAAGAGATGATGAACATTCCATGCACATTTACGACCGAACTGCTGGATTATCTACAGGAAACCAATAATATATCAACTTTTGACCATATCCTAATAGAGCTCCCATTCAGCTTACAGCCTGGGAAGGTAAGGAAGGAACTTTTAAATTTGAAGTTAAAGGATATTACCTTTGGACCTATTATTTTTGTATTTGATATTGATATCCTGAAAAAGGGTGTGCATATGCTTCCCAGGATAGTTAGTAGGCAGATCAAAGATACAGAGATAGTATATGCAGATGTTTATCCGATCGATAAGAAAAAAGTATTAGGGCTGAGGAGTATAATTAAAGAGACGAATCCTGATGCACATATATTTGAGCACTCTTCTGGTTTAGAAGGACACAGATTTAGTGATTTTGTTAATATGCTCACAAATTATACTTTTTGATGGCTATATATAATATATAAATAAATTTATTCAGTGTTTGTTTATTTGATAGTGTGGAATTAAAGTATTCCCATTTCCATCATGATTGCAAAGAAAACAGTCAAGATAACTATAACAAATGTAGCCATTATAACGATCATAATATTATTCAACAGATTTTTTTTATTATTTTCATCACTCATTGTTTACACCACTTTCATTATATACTTTTTTTTTGTATGATAAATAGTTCAGATGTATGCTTGTATTTATTTTATTTATGCTTATCCATCAGTTCAAATGTCAAGAACAACGACATATATCAAAGTACAATGCTGATCAATGGAATTATTTATCATGGTAAAACCATGTTTTTTTTCAGAAACAGAATCTCATATTCAATATTCGTCATGGAGTTTTTGGTTCTTTACCGTTACTCACTCTTTTTTGACAGTCACCCAGAAAACACTTCCTTTTCCACTAGGATTATCCTTCACTCCATATTCTCCGTCATGCAGTTCAATTACCCTCTTTACGATTGCAAGTCCAAGCCCGCTTCCTTTTATTCCTGCCTTATCTGCACGATGGAAACGGTTGAAAAGGAGTTTTTTATCGTTATTTGTAATACCAATTCCATAATCTATCACACATATTCTCCACCTGTCCTGCTCTTCTTCAAATATGATCTCGATTTTACTTTTTGGGGGGCTATATTTGATAGCATTTGAAAGAAGGTTTGAAAATACTTCTTCTATTACTGGATTTACAAGGGCTAAACAGTGTCTCTCTTCACTGAACAAAAGTTCCTGTTCTTTCATATCAAGTTGATCTTTAAAAACGCTGGCCACATTCTTAAAAACAGCCTGTATGTCCATTCTTTCAAAAACAATATCCTCTTCCTTTTCTAGCTTTGCAAGTTTTGTGGCGGTTTCCAGCAGATCAATCAGCCTGTCATTATTGTCTCTTATTTTTTCTGCCAGCCATATGACCTGCTCATCTTTAATGTTATGTAGAAGTTCTTCAGTATATCCTTTTACCACACTTGCAGGGGTAAGCAGATCATGCCTGATAATATCTGTAAAAAGTTCTTTATGTTCATTTGATTTCTTAAGTTCACAAGCATAGATTTTCAGGCTTTCTTCTGCCTTCTTTCTTTCAGTAATATTCCTTGCAACTGACAGTATTGCTTTTTCACCTTTGTAGTCTATCAATCTGGCATTAATTTCTAGCTGAACTAATTCACCGATTTTGTTTATGTGTGCTATCTCAAAGATACAATTATTTTCTTCAAGCACGCGCTCTGTGTATATATCTTTCAAATACTTCTCTTCAGGCAGCAAAAGATCTTTTGGGTTCATTCCAAGCATCTCTTCTTTTGTGTATCCCGTAGAGTTGAGAAGTTCCTGGTTAACGTCTATGAAATTGCCATAGGGTCTGTAGATATATATCTGATCATTTACGTGATCAAATATTGTCTTGAGATTCTTCTCAGACTCCATTAGCATAGCTTCCATTTTTCTGTTCTCGGTTATATCCTCACCTGAGCTGATCATGCCTGTCCTTCTTCCATTCTCATCTTCAAGCGGTACATCATGCCAGAATATTAACCTCTCTTCTCCTTGCTTTGTTCGGATGTAGTTCTCAAAATAAGGTGGAGGGTCAACTTCATTATTCATGACTTTTTTGAACATGTCTTTTGTAATGTTTTGTAACCTTTCAGGAAGGAAATCATAAAACCAGTCCTTTCCTATTATCTCTTCCTTATTTTTATAACCAAGTATCTGAGTTCCCTTCTTGTTCACAAAAATTATCTTTGCATTATTGTCAACGATGCCTATTATTGATCCAGCAACGTCCAGATAGTTCAAAAGTCTGTCTCTTTCCATTTGAAGGAACTTTTCACTTTCTATCCTCTCACTTATGTCCCTGATTATAAGAAGCAAGGCTTCCTTATCTTCATAGTCAATAAAAGAAGCACATATCTCTACAGGTATGTAATATCCATTATCTTTAAGGAAATTGACATTGAATAAATCTTCTCCTGGTCCATTTCTATAAGATGTCTTTATCCAATCAAGATATCTGTCATGGTCTATGGGATTTAATAATCTCAAGAAATCCTTTCCCTCTAGCTCTGTCAGCCCATACCCTGCAATATCAATTATGCTATTATTGGCAAATTTGATCACACCATCAACAAGGATGACTATACCATCATTTCCTTTTTTTACTAAAGTTGAATACTTCTTCTCTGATTTTTTAAGCTCACATTCAGCAATTTTTCTTTTCGATATATCTTTAGCCACACAAAAAAGGCACGCATTGTCTTTATGTTTAAATGGTTTGCATTTAACGCTCAATGTAACATATTCGCCATCCATGCATTTATTTTCTATCTCAAATTCACAGTTTCCTTTATCAAAAGCTTTTAGTATCTTTTTCATAGCAGAGTGATTGTTTTCACTCTGAGAAAATATGTCCTTCATGTTCATTTTGCTAAGCTGAGATGAACTATATCCTGTACATTTTTCAAAACTACTATTTGAATCTATTATATTACAACTTTTATCCAAAACGAAAATGTAGTCATCAAGGAGGTTGCAACAGTAACAAGAAGTAGCAGTTTCTCTTTTTGAAGGGTTTAGTTCTTTTACTTTTTCAATTGCTACAGCAGCGATTCCGGAAATTGTATTGAGGGTTTTTTTGTATTCACTTAAATTTAGGTCAGAATTAGAACAGTTATCAATATCGTTTACCGTTATGGCTATACTTCCTTCTTTTACACCATTTATAAGGATATCACTGCTTATAAAATGGTTTTCTTGGAAATCAGATGATATGTATACTTGATCATTCAATACAATTCTGGTTGATATGTTTTCAGCTTCAGGAAAAAAATATGCTACGTTATTTACAAGTACTTGAAGCATATCTTCAACAGATTTCTGTTTAAACAAGTGATCTACAATGTGTTTTGTATCCACAGTTCTAACTTGAGATTTGTGATTTTTTTCTCCCATTGTAAACTTCTCACATAAGGTGAAGACCGGTATTTAATAGTACTCCTTTTATTTAAATCCAAACAACCCCAATGAAAATATGTCTTTTTTAGTTATAAATATATCTACCAAAACTATATTTAACACAGGAATGGTACTTTTACTATATAAATTAATTTATGTATATTTATTACCTTATCTTTTTATAATGTGTTTATGCACAAATATCCCAAATACTATCAATATCATTATTGGCCATAGAATTTGCAGAATACCAGATTGCAGATCCGTACCTATTAGCCATGAGTGGGTAAAAATAAGTAAAAACGCAGGATACATAGAATAATGTGTAGTTTTCCACCTCTTTATCATCTTTTTTCTGTACATGGCTATGGTCGCAGCTAATAATACCATATATAGAGCAGGTCTCCCTGCAAGTATAAAAAAATCCATAAGAGGATAGAACTTTGGAACAAATACAGACAGGCTTTGTACTCTCAATGCAAATGCAAAAGGATGAACAAGCATCAGGAAAATACCAATTCTGGCAAGATTATGATGAACATCGATAAATTTCATTCCAAAAATCTTTTTCATTTGTGGCATGTATTCTGATGACAATATTACCAAAAAAAGAAAAAGGAATGCAAAAAGTCCTGCTGTTCTGTATACCATTTCCAGGGTAGTACCAGGTTCCTTTAAAACAGTGATCAGTATTATTAATGCAACTGCAACTATTGCCAAATAAGTTGCTATTCTTATTTTCATATGTTATGCACCTGATATGTTAATCTCTGTCCTGGATATATCTTTTTTTGGTTAATAATGCTTTTGATATAGTCTTAACTTTTCTCTAGTATGCATTATTCCTTTTAATCACAAAAACCCGTAACCGATTTTTACAAGCTCTAAGAATACAATTATCAATATGAACTTTCCAAAGATCATTGGCAGAATAATCTTTTTAATGGGAAAAGTCACAGTTCCAAGAAAGATGGATATCAAATCACTGGGTAGTGGTGTCATTGAATACAAAAAGATGATCAGTACCATTTTTCTGTCACCGTACTCCTTTGTCCACTTTTTTAAGCTAAGAATCCCGGTCTCGTATCTCTCTGGTACACACCTGCTTCCTGTGTGGGCCAGATAATAGAACACAATGTCACCAAAAAGAAGACCGGTGCTTGCAAAAAGCGAAATCAATAAAATATTCACACCACCTAATGATATTGCAACAAGTGATGTATAGAAAAGGGTTGTAGTGAAAATAGATACACCTCCGGTCATTGCTAACAGGAGAATGAAAATGTAAACGTTATGTACTCCGATCATTTTCACTATCTGTTCAGGAGAATAAAAGTAAAGAACGGCTGTCCATAGTACTATGAACAATGCTATTAGGGTAAATATAAACCTATTCTTTTTCCTATCGAAGATGCAATGTCCCGATAGTTCAGTTCTATCTAAACGAGTAGTCCCTGTCAAATTAATGCTTCCTGGGTATAGTAGGACTCCCTTACCTTTACATTTTAATGCTGATGGGAGGAGAAGTGTTTATATATCTGTCAGAAAAGTGGAATATATAATCACATAGCTCAAAGGTATATTAGAACAAAGTAGTATTTAATATCTGCTTGCACCTTAAATAAAATCGAGATGATTATCTACATTATTGGTTTCAATGTTTACTGTGGGATCAAAGATGTAGTCATAAATAAAGGACATATCCTGATTTGCTAATGAGTTTACTGTATGGATATATTCTGGATTACAGATGCCACCTTCATATGTTATTAAATTTTTATTTATTTTTTTTAGTGATTCTATACCTATTGAATCATATATTGTCCACTTGAGATAGAATGACTTTGTGTATCCAAAGGTAACATATTCCATATTATGATCTGTGATATTTGGAGGTGTGCTCCACTCAGATAACGGATATTCATGTGTATCCTTCAGGGAATTATATCTTTTAATGAAATTTTCCCGTCTTTTTTGTGCCTCATGGGGATCAATTTCCTTAAGAACAAGATATGCATATAGATCTGCATAACCTTCATCCATCCACAATTGTTCAAAGTTAAACTCTCTTGTCCAGTAGTGTGCAAGCTCATGAATCAGTATCCATTGGCTTGAGCTATGTAAAAGCCATATCCCCTGACTTCCTTTGTTATAACCACCATAACCACCTGTCTGATCAATGTTTGCTTGTGTTATGCTTATATTGTAACAGACTGGATATGGTATTCCCCATTTTTCTTCAAGGATCTTTAAGCTCTCTATTGTTGTCTGCATCGTCTCCTGTGCCCACAGTTCTTCACCTTCCCAGTATCTTATCTCTATCTCTACATCTTTCTCTTTAAGGTCAGCCGTACCTGTGAGTACCATGTAAGGTGTAGACCTTACAGAATCAACAGTATAGGTCCTGTTCCAATGCTTTCCTTTTTCAAAAACATAAATATTCTGATCGTCATTGTTTTTCAGGGTATAATCACTTCTTCCAATTTGAGTATCAAAATCAGATGGTATCTTTAAGGTGACCTCTGTATTGCTTCCCGACTCATGCAAAGCAAAGACCGCTGTGTTGTGGTTTATTTGCAGTTCATATTCTATATGAAAGGTATATGACTGTTCAAACCAGACCTTTCTTCTAAAATTAAACACGTGATACCCATTGGGAGATTTTTCAAAGGATATATAACCTGCATCATCACGTGCCTCAATATTCTTGGCATTTTTAGGTAAATAATAATTGTAGCTGGAATAATATCCTCTCATGAACTGTGTAGAAGTATCCATATTAAAGAAGATAATCTCTTTTGAAACTTTAACTGTCTCCTCCTCCGGAACAGCGATGTAAGTGGAAAAGACCTCTGTCTTTGCTCTATCATCATGGTTTACAGTTGCCACTGTTATATGTATAGTACACATTAGAAATAGAATAAGGATAATCATTACAAAAATTCGTTTTTTATCGCGAAATGCCATTTATATCTAACAATAAATATTTATGTACATCTTTTTATCTATGATGGCATTGATTCGTTTTTTATGGACATGATTAAAATAATTGTGTACAAAAAAACAGAAATATTCAGTTAAAATTATATATGTATGTCAAAAATATCTCATTTTATGTAGAGGTCATATTCTTTTTAAGAAATTATACTTGGTTTGGAAATGGTCCCTAATAGTAAATCATTTAAATATGTACTCCTATGCTATGTGATGTGCAAGTGGAGATGATCCCATGAGATACTGGCAGCCAAAATATGAAACAATGAAGAAAGAAGAACTTACTCAACTACAGCTAAAACGCTTGAAGAAGACGGCTGCAGCAGTCTATCAAAACGTTCCTTTCTATAGGGAGAAGTTCAACAAGCTTGACGTTGGCCCTGATAACATCAGCTCTGTAGATGATATCTGTGAGCTACCAATGACTTTCAAGACAGATATGAGGGATAATTACCCTTTTGGGTTATTTGCGGTTCCAAATAACGAGATTGTCAGGATACATGCATCGTCGGGTACAAGCGGCAAGCCTACAGTTGTTGGTTATACGCACAATGATATAGAAAACTGGTCAGAGCTCATGGCAAGGAACCTCACTATGGTCGGGCTTGATAATAATGATGTTTTTCAGAATGCTGTAAATTATGGACTTTTCACGGGTGGGCTTGGTTTTCATTATGGTGTGGAAAGAATAGGTGCTATGACAATTCCAAGCGGAACCGGCAATACATGCAGGCAGCTTGAAATGATGATGGATTTTGGTGTTACTGCAGTTCATTGTACTCCATCCTATGCTCTCTATCTTGCAGAGACTGCAAATGAAATGGGTATTGTTGATAAGCTTTCATTAAAGGTTGGATGCTTTGGTGCAGAGCCATGGTCTTCCAATACCAGGAAGCAACTTGAGAAATCACTTGATATCAAGGCCTATGATTCCTATGGCTTGTCTGAGCTTATGGGTCCTGGTATTGCCTTTGAGTGTGAGCAACAGGATGGATTGCATATATGGGGTGACCATTTCTTTGTGGAAGTACTTGATCAGAATGGTGAACAAGTATCAGAGGGAGAAAAAGGTGAACTTGTAATCACATCCCTTACAAAGGAAGCTCTTCCAGTTATCAGGTACAGGACTGGTGATATCACAAGGTTGCTGGAAAGTGAATGCTCCTGTGGACGCACTACACCACGTATATCAAGGCTCCTTGGTAGGGTTGATGACATGCTCATAGTCAGGGGAATAAACGTCTTCCCCTCGCAGATAGAGGATGTAATAGTTAGGATACCTGAAATAACGGAGCATTTTCAGGTAATTCTTGACAGGAACGTAAAGATGCTTGATGAGATAACTGTAAAGGTTGAACTTGAAGAGAATGCTTTTACTGGAGAACTAAAAGATCTTGCTTCTGTAAGGAGGCATGTTGAGAACGAGCTTAAGAGCGTGCTTAATATAAGGACAAATGTCGAACTTGTAGAGAGAGGTACTATACCACGAACAGAAGGCAAATCAAAGAAGGTAATAGACCGAAGGAATGCACTTTGATCATGTAGTATGGTTTAATGAGCTTATTTTTTGCTCGTAAAAGCAGATAAAAAGGATAAAAGGTGAAAAAATGCCTCATATAATGGAACTATTGGGAAAAGCCAGGGTTGTTGTCGAGGATGGTGAGGTCGTTGAGGTGGGTGCCCCTGTTATAAGCTGGTGTCCTATCTTTGAAAAGGCCAGAGGTATAAGTGAGATAAACAAAGATGAGATTCGTAAGAACATAGAATTTCGTATCAGGGATTTTGGACTTTTCACAAGCAGCAGAAAACTTGAAATGGATGTCTTTGTTGGATTTGGTGCATCGGAAACAATGATGTCGGGACTTTACAGGGGCCTACTTGATACTACTGTAACAGCATGTGATGGTGCAGGCACTGTAATTTCGAATAATCCTCTTCTTGTTCAGGGTATGGGTGCCCGCATATCCGGGCTTGTGGAAACTGAACCAATAGATGAGATAATAAATGGTATAAGTGAAAGATGTGGTATAGTTCTTGATCCCTCTACCGCAAAGATAGACCCGGTCGAAGGTGTAAAAAAAGCTGTAAAGCTTGGCTATGAGAGGATAGCGGTTACAGTGGTATTCTCCGATACTGCAAGGCACCTGAGGGAACTTGAGTCAGAACTTGATGTTGAACTGACTATAATAGGTGCACATTTGACCGGAATTGACAAAGATCATGCAAAAGAACTGCTTGAATGTGCAGACATAGTCACAAGCTGTGCATCAAAAAACATTCGTTGTCTTGTCAAACCTCTTGTTCAGGTGGGAAATGCAGTACCACTTTTTGGTCTTACACAAAGAGGAAAGGAACTTCTTCTTGAAAGGGCAAAAGATGTTGATTCCCAGATTCTGATAAGCTCTACAAAACTGCCTTTATTACCAGATGAAAGACAACCTAAAGATGTTATATGATCAAGGTTACATAAGCCATGAAGACAATTCACTTCAGGGGATAGCAAGTTCATCTTTCTTCCTGTAGGCCATACCATTAAAAATAGCAACAATCTCATTTTTATCATCGGTGACGTTAACAACATAGGTTGATATTCTGGGATGTAGGGACGTTTCCTTTGCTTCAGCATAAAGGATTCCTCCCCTGGCAGCTTTCACATATGATATGTCAGCATTAATGCCAACTGCCACATACCCGTGTGAATTCGAAGCTGCTGCAAAGGCCATATCTGCAAGTGTGAATATAGCTCCACCGTGTACAGTTCCAAGTACATTGAGATGTATCTTTTCGATTTCCATCTCTGTCTTAGCATACCCTTTAGATATGGAGACAAATTTCATTCCCGAATTCGATGCAAAGTTCTGTTGTGAAAAATATCGTATGATATCATCCATATTAGGCTCAATATTCATTTTTTTCTCTTTATCTATTCTATAGTTATCAACCATAGTATCTCCATTGTTATTTATTATTATAAGTTATCGCAACATTAAGTCAGTAATTATATATTAATCAAACATATCGTGGTTTGCTTCTTAAGGCATCTTTTTTATACAACATCTTTGTTTACTTGAGAGTATTTAAGACATGCTTATATCTCAGAAAGGTGTTCAATGTAGTTGATTGTCTCTGTGATAAAACTGCTTTTAAGGTGTCTGTTTGGCAAGGTATTTGATATATTTTATGGGCACATCATAATGATAAATAATGCGCTTGTCATCTGTGGGCGTGGAAGGACTTTGCAATTAATGTATGCAGGTATTGGTATCTTCTGAAAGGCTGCCAGGGTTAACTCGTTTGAGAATGGTTACAGAGAAGGCCACTGATATCAGGCAGATGGTCGGCATAATAAATATGACAGGGATTACGTTCTCTCCTGAGCTGGCCATGAATATTATCTTGGATGTCAAGGCAGCCATCAGTATTGATAGGAATATAAGGTATATCGTTGTGAACAGGTATCCATAGCTGTTCTTTTTTACTGCAAGCACTCCTGAGACGATTGCAATGGGCAGCAACAGACCCAGATCAAATCCCTGAACTATCAATGTTGTGTAATGCTGAAGTTGCTCGGGATAGATGGACCCATCCAGAAGCGGAGGAATGACAATACTCAGCCATAATGATGCGACCATCAGGCTGTTGAGCACAAGGAATATGCCCGCATATTGCAGCAGTCTCTGTGAGCATAACATTTTGCCTATATTTTCATGGTCAAATGAGGAAAAAGTGAGCATGAAAGCGAAGAAGGATAAGCATAGTAACAGCACATAACAGAGGAACAGTGAATTGTACATGCCCATGGCAGTGTAAAATAGATAGGTCACTAAAAAATACATCAGTGTTCCGGATAAGAGCAACTGTCCTTTAATGCTCTCCTTTGCGAAAAGACCGGATCCGATAAGTAGCAGTGGAATCCCTATAAAAAGGGTAACGTAGTCCTGTGCAATTCCCTGGATTGCCACATCTGCAGACATATGCTGGTAGATACCTTTCCCGTAAATGGTGATGTCATCTCCGCGAATGGATGTATACACATACTCGCCGGGGCCATTATCTGATATGATCCCTATAACAGTGGCAAAACCTGAAAGTACGGTTATCAGTAACACCAGAATGGTAACTATCCTGCTATTTTTCATAAAACGGCACTATGCTCATAGTATATTTGTTTTTGCATAATTGAAGATAATAGGACTGAATATTTACCTGTTTTTTTGATCAAAAGCAATATATTATCCATTTTTATCAAAGAAGCCTCAAGAATTCTATGTCTATTATTGACTCTATCTGTGCAATGTTCCCTGGGATTCAATTATTCATAATTGAGCCTAGATAGAGAACTCAGCGCAATGGAAATTAGCTAGGCTGAACAGTTACTATTAAATGTTATGCAAAAGAAATATCTAAAAGAATAGTTTTTAGCTAAATATAGATTATATTTCAGCTTTCAAATATTTGGATTAAACAAAAAGAATGCTGAAAAAATGCAGTGTACAAGCATAGAGTAGATAGTAAATGGGAAAGAAGAAAATACTTATACAGACAACCATTGGAATACTACTTTTGTTAATTGTGAGTATAACGTTTATAGTTGGGAGTAGCTATATTAATCATAGGGATTTAGTGGAACAGGAAAAAAACGAATATCCAGCACCGGGTGTTCTTGTAGTTATCAATGATAATTACGACAAACTGCATGTTTACACAGAGGGGGAAGGGAACGAAACTCTTGTTTTTATGTCAGGGCTTGGAACTAGCTCTCCAGTATATGATTTCAAAGTTCTTTATAATAAATTATCTGATGATTACCGAATTGTCGTAATCGAAAGGGCTGGATATGGTTGGAGTGATACTACATCCAGTCCTAGAAACATTGATAATGTTCTAGAAGAAACCCGTACTGCATTGCAGCTTTCTGGAGAAGATCCTCCCTATATTTTGTTTCCACACTCTATGGCTGGACTGGAAGCATTATATTGGGCTAATCTCTACCCAGAGGAAATTAAAGCCATTATTGGATTGGACCCTCTTGTTCCAGGTTATTATGAGCAAACTGAGAAAAAACCTTCCTTTTCAACTATAATAACCTTACTGGCACGTACCGGCCTCATGCGAAATCAACCAGATGTTTTTCGCGATAATTTCCCAGCCATGAAAAAAGGGCATTTGACAGAAGAGGAAGCTGAAATTGCCAGAACAATATTTTTCCGCCGTGTCCAAACAAAGAATATGTTGGAAGAAGCGGATATGATACCAATTAACTCTCAGACAGTGTTTGAGCAGGGAGATCCTGATATACCATTCAATGCTTTCATTTCTAGTGAGAATGAAGAAGAATATTGGAGGAAAAGTATAATCTCTTATACAAAAGCAACAGGTGGAGAGTATTATATATTGGATGTAGGCCATTATATGCATATTGATGATCCTGAGTTGGTTGCAGAGAAAAGTAGGAAACTTATTGGAAAAGCAACCTAAATTTCTGTCCCTGCAGACCATGCATTGGTACCCTGCCCTAGGTGTTATCCCCGGCATCGTATGTATTACCTGATAGCAGGAC
The DNA here is from genome assembly GCA_003565715.1 of Methanosarcinaceae archaeon. Taxonomy (GTDB): domain Archaea; phylum Halobacteriota; class Methanosarcinia; order Methanosarcinales; family Methanosarcinaceae; genus Methanolobus. Next base: position 4,077 of record PXAV01000141.1, on the reverse strand, counting down.
AAGCACAATTATTATAAAAAGAAAAGTGCTCAGATATTACCGGCACTTATGTCTCATGTTTCCTCCTTTGATCATTTATCAGTAAAGGCCTTGGAAAGCGCTGCAATTCCCCCTACTTCCGTAGAGCTGGTCACAACGATCATATTCCTCTCTCTTGCTATTTCTGCATAGGTCTGAAGCTCTCTGAGCTTTATAGCAACAGGTACTTCCTCATAGAGACGGGCAGCATCTTTCATCTTTGTAGCCGCAATGAACTCGCCTTCTGCAAGGATGATACGAGCCCTCTTTTCACGCTCTGCCTCTGCCTGTTTGGCAATTGCACGCTGAATGGAATCATCGATGCTCACATCCCTCAAGGTTACACTTGTGACCTTTATTCCCCAGGGGTCGGTTGAAATATCCAGAATCTCCTGTATGCTCCTGTTCACCTCATCTCTGCTCGAGAGCACATCATCAAGCTCGAGCTGACCTACAACATCACGCAGTGTGGTCTGTGAAAGCATAGCGGTAGCATATTTGAAGTTCTCCACTGCATTGACAGATTTTGAAGGATCTATGACCTGATAATATACTACAGCATCAATGGCAACAGTTACATTGTCCCTGGTGATGACAGCCTGTTTAGGGATATCGATGGTAACAACACGAAGATCCAGCTTCACAACTGTATCCACTATAGGGATTATCAGGAATATACCAGGACCTTTTACACCGATCACTCTTCCAAGACGGAAAATAACCACACGCTCATATTCGTTTACGATCTTGACGGCTTGTGACAGTATGATAATCGCCACTATAGCCAGAGGTAATAAAATCTCAATTGAAACCATTAATAATTCTCCATAAGGGTTTTTTATGCCTGTTATATAATAAGAGACTGTCGGAAAAGTCATCGAGAAAGAAACATTTATTTGAAGGTTGTTGGCACAGTAAGATTTTTAATCTATGCAGCCCTAGAAAGTTTGGATAACGGTGTATATGCTTACAAATAAAGAATACCTATTTTTCGTATGAACGCAGGTGATTTTGTTCTTGATCATATTGCTACTATTATCATGTGACATAGACTTTGTTAGATCACGTTTCTTTGAATATAAAAACAGGGATTTGGTGTAACCACGATGTATTTTCTCTTTCATAATTCCTTCTCAACCGGAGGCTCTCTTTGAAATGCATAAGATTTGTACAGATATAATAATTGAAGCTCCTTTAAATGTTGTATGGGATCAAATGACGGATTTTGAGGGTTTTGAAAAATGGAACTCCTTTTACACAAATATATATGGTAAACTTGAACCAGGTTCAAAGATCAAGGTGTTGATGCATCCCCCGGGGATGAAAGTAAATGAACTTAATCCGGTGGTAACAAAAATCGATACGATGCGGGAGTTAAGGTGGATGGGAGAGCTTTGGATAAAAGGTATCTTTGATTCAGAACATGCTTTCAGGCTTGAAGGTTTAGAAGACAATAGAACAAGGCTCATAAATTGTGAAAAATTTAAAGGTATACTTGCACCACTAATACTTCTTCTTATCGGGGAGAAGATAAAAGAAGGATTTAATATAATGAACCATGAGCTGAAAAGGCAATGCGAAATGAAAAGGGAAATTACACAAAGTGTGCCCTTGGCCTGATAACTTTATTTTCAGAGTATTGTTCCATACAATGAGCTATCCAACCTGATACTCTACCCATAGCGAAAATCGATGTTGCCAGTTCAGAAGGTATATCAAGATACTTGTACACGACAGCAGAGTAGAAATCAACGTTTGGATATATCGCTTTTCCTCTTTTTTCAACAAATTCGTAGTAAAGTACCTTCTCGAGCTCCTCTGCCATGTCGAACAAGTATCTATCGCCTTTTTCCAGTGCCAGTTTCTTGGCAACTTGTTTGTATAATCTTGCCCTTGGGTCCCATGTTTTATATACCCTGTGACCAAATCCCATGATCTTTTCCCGCTTTTCAAACTTATCAGCAACATAACCTTTGATGTTTTCAGGTTTCCTGATCTCATCAAGCATTTCCATTACACCTTTTCTTGCACCACCGTGCAGGTTCCCTTTTAAGGTACAAAGGCCACATATTATAGCAGAATAAGGATCAGAGCGTGTTGAAGCTGCTATTCTCAGTGAGAATGTAGAAGGGTTCAACTCATGTTCAGCACTTAGTATAAGATCCTTTTCTAGAGCTTCTGCCTCAAGTTCTGTTGGAATGCAGCCTTTAAGCATGTAAAGGAAATTCCCTCCATGCGATAGATCACTATGTGGTTCTATGTACTCATGCCCTTCATAACAGCTGTTCAATGCTGCAACAATAGTTGGAAACTTGGCAACAAGTCTTATGGCTTTGTTCTTATTTGCATTAGAGGAATGATCATCATTCTCATAGTCGAAATGTGATATCAAGGAAACAGCAGTTCTCAGTCCATCCAGGGCTTCTTCTCCAAAATAAATGTTTTTCAGCATTTCTAAAAGTTTAGCATTTACACAGCGATCCTCTCGGATTCTTTGTGAATATTCGATCAGCTCTAGTTCATTGGGGAGTTTTCCGTTGATAAGAAGATAGGAAACAGTATCATATGGAAGATCTGTAAGCTCCTCTATGTTTATTCCTCTATACTTCAGGATTCCCTTGGCACCGTCAATAAAAGAAATCCTGGTATCTAAAGCTACTACGCCTTCTAGTCCTTTTTTCATCTCTTCCATTAAAGTCCCCCGGTTGGTTGAGCATACGTTTTTCTAAAATATGGTAACTAAATCATTTTAGACTATCTCTATATAAGGCTTACTGTAATTATATATCTCGCATCTGTTTAAAAATGAACATCAATGCTATATTAAAATGTCTATGAAAAAGGGAAATGATAAAATCACTGTTCTTTTATCCTGTCCCTTAAGAATTTGTGTAGAATTCCGCCGTTTATAAAATACTCAACTTCGATCTCAGAGTTCAGACGTACATGAACATCAAATACCTTCTCATTCCCTGTGCTGGACCTTGCAATCACTTTTAAATCACCAAATGGCCTGATATCAGAAATGCAGGTGATATCAAATTGTTCTTTACCGCTAAGTCCAAGGGTTTCAGCAGATTCTCCCTCCTTGAATTGCAATGGGAGCACACCCATGCCAACAAGATTACTACGGTGTATCCTTTCATAGGACTCAGCGATCACAGCTCTTATCCCCAGCAGGTGTGTGCCTTTTGCCGCCCAGTCACGTGAGCTTCCGGTTCCGTATTCCTTCCCTGCTATGACAATAAGTGGGTTTTTGGATTCTGAATATTTCATCGCTGCATCGTATATGTGCATCAGCTCTTCATCGGGAAGATGAATTGTCCATGACCCCTCTTTTCCATCAGCTAATTTGTTCTTAAGGCGTACATTCCCAAATGTACCTCTCATCATGATCTCGTGATTGCCTCGTCTTGAGCCATATGAATTGAAATCCTTCTCCTTTACACCTTCGGACATTAGGTACTGGCCAGCAGGGTATCCTGATGGGATGGATCCGGCAGGAGATATGTGGTCTGTGGTAATGCTGTCCTCTAATAAAACAAGAGCTCTGGCATCTTTTATATCTCCTGGGGTCCCTGCTTCTAAAGGGAAATCCTTGAAAAATGGTGGCTCTCTGATATATGTGGACTGAATATTCCAGTCATATAGTAGACCCATTGGAGCTTCCAGACCTTTCCATAGCTCTGTTCCTTCATATATGTTGGTATATTGCTCTTTGAATAAACTGGGAGTTACATATCTTTGAATATAAGAATTGAGCTCTTCTTTGCCTGGCCATATGTCCTTCAGATAAACAGGCTGGCCGTTGGGATCACATGCTATGGGCTCGGTGCTAAGGTCTATATCTACGGTACCTGCAAGGGCATATGCAACAACCAGCATTGGTGAGGCCAGGTAGTTGGCTTTTACCTGTGCATTGATCCTTCCTTCAAAATTTCTGTTACCGCTAAGAACCGCAGCTACTGTAAGGTCTTTGTTTTCTATCTCTGCAGAGACCATTTCTCCCAGAGGACCGCTGTTACCTATACATGTCAGACATCCATAACCCACCAGGTG
>PXAV01000111.1 GCA_003565715.1 Methanosarcinaceae archaeon | reverse complement strand
TACTCAGCTGTAAAAGCGATCATAAGAGAATCCGGATATGGCCAGGGCTGGCTGCCAAAATACCTAATGTTCTTTATTGATATACCCACTTCTTCCTTTACTTCTCTTGCAACAGCTTCTTCAACAGACTCACCGGGTTCCACAAAACCGGCTATTATGCTGTAGTGGCCTGATTTGAAATGTGGGGCCCTTGCCAGCAGTACCCTATCCCCCTTCTCTATGAGAACAATGATAGCAGGTGATATTCTGGGAAATACCATAAGATCACATTCCTGACACTCTTTTGCCCTTTCATTATCCTTTTGCTTTGTTATTGAGCCACACCTGCCGCAAAACTTAGAGTTTATATCCCATTCAATTATGTGCACAGCTTTTCCGGCAAGCCATGAAATCATTTTGTTGACATTACCGTCCAATTCCCTGAGACCAGTGAACACTAAGTTGCCTGAAAATTCATTGTTCTTTATATTATCATCGATACTTGCTGGTAGATCTACTGCAAAACAGGAAACGTCATTCAACTCACCCAGGTAGAGCATTTGATTAATATCAGCGTCTATAGATTCTATCTCTTGTACAGATGGGACTCTGGGACCATTTTTGTCCCTTAATAATAAAAGTTTCCTGTCTCTGAATGCAAAACAACAGTTATTCTTAGTCTTATTTTTCATGGGAGGATGGACATGTGGTATAAAATCCCGCTCCCATGTTTTGTTTTCTTTGTTCATTACTTAAAGGTAGTATACGTTGACAAGTTTTAGATATAATGTTCGGTTAATACTATATTAATTTTGGAGTACTGTGATTTTTACACAATGATCATAAAACTAGATTATATATGAAGCTGTAGTATCAATTAAGACCGGGGAATTGAAATGAACTATCTTATACTCGTAAGGCATGGCCAGTCAAGGTGGAACCTCGATAACAGATTTGCAGGATGGGTGGATGTACCTTTAAGTGAGAAAGGGGTCAAGGAAGCCATTGATTGTGGCAGGGAGCTACAGGACATTGAACTGGATGTGGCGTTTACTTCAAAGTTGTCAAGGGCACAGGAAACACTCCTGATTGTACTTGCGCAACAAAAGAAAACCGGTATTTTCCTTCATGAGGATAAAAAAAGAGATAGATGGTCTTATCACCCACACAGATTTGATGGGTCAGAATTGCCCATCTATTCAAGTGATGCACTAAATGAGCGTTACTATGGAACACTGCAGGGTCAGAACAAGAAGGAGGCACAGGAAACCTATGGTGAGGAACAGGTCTTTATATGGAGGCGCAGCTACGATGTAAAACCCCCGGGTGGTGAAAGTCTCAAGGATACATATAAACGTGTTATACCTTATTTTAAGGATGCTATACTCCCACAGCTTGAAGATGGTATGAATGTAATAGTGGCTGCACATGGTAACAGTCTGCGCTCAATGGTAAAGCATATTGAGAACATAAGTGATAGGGATATTCCAAATCTTGAGATAGCAACCGGAAGACCACTATATTATCAGTTCGTGAAGGGCAAATACATAAAGGGTAAATGAACCTGCCGCTAAAACATATTTTTTACTGGTTAAATATAAAAATATAGAAATACAAAAATAAAAAAGTTAAGAGAATTAGCACTTACTCATAGGGTGATATCTCATCAGGCATAGGTGAGGTGTGCAGTACACATTCATTTCCGTGCTTTATGAGATCCTCTATAGATTTGCGAAGAATGGATGGATAAACAAGACCAACTTCTTCCTTTATTGCACGACCTTTACAGAAGAATTTGAAGGTTGGTGTTCCTCTTACTCTGTACCTTCTGGCGGTCATGGTACTTTGTAATCCGTTCATGATCACAAAGGTACACTTTTCCTGAAACTCGATCGAATATTGCCTGAAATATGGCTCTATGTCCTTACAATGGGTACATTGTGGCATGTAGAACATAACAACCATCGGTTTTTCCTGATTCTCCAGAAGTTCTTCCCAGTTTGCATCATTTGCTTCTATAACATTACTTTCCGGCAATTTCACAGCTCCTGTTCAATATATAAGATACTTTTTGCATATATTAAAGTGTATCTCATATCCATGTCAAAGATACTACGAATTGTCAAGAAATAGTTAGGTGTGAACCACCACTCTATGAATAGAATGACTTCCTGCTTCTTTCCCCGAACCATTATTAACAAGTCTGCAGGCTCTTCACGTAGTTCCCACGTTGTTAAATGATTCTCGCTTATAAGCTTAGAGGACGCCTTATGTTGAAAATCATACATTTGGTCTTCTTATTCAACCTGATAACGAAGTGACTGAAAAGATATATATCATTTATCATTACCAACATATACTTTAAATACATCCTACAGCTATAAAAAATTCGATGATTCACATGGAACACATTTCCGGGTTCTTTAACAAAATGGAGCATGAATACAGAAGGCAATTAATCCATGCTGCCTTTGGTTTTCTGATATTTCTGTTTCCTTTTTCCGGTACAAGGGTTCTTCTTTTGATCAGCTTTTTGATAATACTTCTTCTCACATTGCTACCAGAGGATACATCCATAAACCGCTACTTGTTCAAAAAACCACTACCCGGTTCCAGGGAAATGCTTACAGATAGTATAAATGAGGGAATAAGAAGTGCAAAGAACCTGGCAATATCGGTTTTTCTGCTGTTGTTGATAAGTGTATTACTGGAACCGACACCATACAGTTTGCCACTTTATGTTATAGCTGGCGCGATAGCAATATCAACTTTCGGAACCAGTGCAGCTAATTTTATGAGATACCGGAAAATGCTGCAAACATTAAGGGAAGAATCACAGGTAATTGACGGGCATGCTTATTATCTTCTCCCATCAAGTATAATGCTTCTTTGTGTTGGGATAATAACAGCATATTTAGCCGGATCATGGCTTATGCACTGGCAGGATATAAACGCCAGTTATAATCTGATATTCTTTATTGCTGTTATAGGTTCTGTGACAGGTGCTCTTTTTGAATCTATACCATCAGATATAGACAACAATATTTCTGTTCCCCTGGGCGCAGGGATGTCCATGTGGTTGTTTAGCTCATTTGGATATTCAGTACCACCCAGTGAAATGTTCTTTGCTCTTATATTTTCATTGATACTCGGCTATATGGCATACCGATCAAAGATAGCAGACATCTCAGCTCTTTTGAGTGCAGCGTTCATTGGAGTATTGATCATAGTTTTCAGTGAGCTTTTCTGGTTCATTCTGCTGCTTACATTCTTTATACTTGGCGGGATATTTACCAAATATAAGTACAAATATAAGGAATCCATCGGTCTGGCACAGTCAAAGGGTGGGATGAGAAGCTATGAGAATGTATTCAGCAACAGTACTGCTGCTCTTGTGCTTGCTATTTGTTATGGTATATACCCTCAGCATGGAGAGCTGATAATCTTTGCCTATCTTGGTACAGTGGCAACAGCAACCGGGGATACACTTGCAAGTGAGATAGGGACCACATCAAACGCACGGCCAATAATGATAACAACACTAAAACCCACCCGTACAGGGATCGATGGTGGTGTTACGCTGCTTGGAGAGCTGGCAGCGATCCTGGGATCATTGGCTATTGGCCTGCTTGCAGTAATATCCGGAAAGGTCGACGATGTTTTCCTTGTTCTTACTATAACCACAGCTGGAGGATTTTTGGGAACAAACGTTGACAGTCTTCTTGGAGCAACACTTCAGAAGAGGGGAATGCTTTCAAACAGTGGCGTCAATTTCGTGGCAACTTTTGCAGGCGCAATTTTATCAGGTTTACTGTATCTTCTCTTGGCCTGAGCCCACAAAAGATATATGTCCCTATATTGTTTAAGTTGAATAATGAAAAAAGCTGTAAAGGGTATTGCAAGGGAAACGCTTGACTTTATACTAGAGGTAAGCAAATCCACTTACCCGAATGAATTTGCAGGTCTTCTGCAGACAAGGGACGATATCATAACAGATGTCCTGATCCTCCCGGGAACCGAGTCCGGTAAAGTGAGTGCTACCCTGCAGTTGTTCATGATGCCAAACATGTCCTCTGTTGGTTCTGTACATAGTCATCCAAGTTCCGTTATCCATCCATCACATGCAGATCTTAGACTTTTCAGCAAAACGGGCAATCATCATATAATAGTTGGTCATCCATATGGGAAGAACAACTGGAAATGCTTTAATGCAAAAGGGGAGGAGATTCGTATAGATGTGCTGGATGTTGAAATAGAGGATGATGAGATTCTGTGAACCGGATATTAAAAAGCGATATTCTTCTCCATCAAACATTCACATATACATTTTCCTTTATAGGAGGTACTGCCTCTGGATTTCTCCCTGAATCCCACATTTTTATAAAAAGAAACAGCTCTTTCATTCTCACAGTTTACATGAAGGTAGAGCTTTTTGTGCTCATGTGCTGTTGTGTTGATTATCGTTGAACCAAAACCGCGGTTCTGAAAGACAGGATCAACGCTTAGCTGATGGATGTAATAGCCATCTGGATCCATCTCTCCACTTACTACTTTATCAAGTTTTATAATGAAAGGTATTTTGCCTATAAAAGACAGTAATCCCATTGCTTTTACAAAAGATAGTCCTGATCTTTGGTCGAGTTTTGTTTTTTCATTTACCTTAAAACCAACAATTATACCAACTACCTGACCTTTGTACATAGCACATTGCGTGTATGGCGGGGCAAAGTAGTTGTTCCCAAGCTTAAGCAGTTTTTTGATGGTTTTTTCCGGGTCTTTACCAAAAAGCAGAGGATTTATGTTTTCATCTGACAGGGATAGCAGTCGTGCTACACTACTGATATCATGTTTTGAAGGATCTAATGTTTCAATTACCAGATATTCTTCAAACCCTTTGCGTTTATGTGTCCCTTGCATGTTATCCGTTATGTTCCCTGTTATTTGAGGGTTGTAAAATATAAGTAGCAATTTTAGAACAGTTGTTTTATACCTGTTACCTTTTCTCCTTTTGATCCCTGGACAGTGACCTCAAAATCCTTGTACTTTGGAACACCTTTCCCGGTATCCGGAACAGGTACAAGGGCGTTGGACCATGGGCTATTTAGCATATAGGCTATCCCTGAATGTGCATCTTCCTGTCCTGATCGTTGTGCTTTGACAACCACCTTTCCATGACCGTTTCTGAGAGCGACGGTCTCACCATCTTTGATGGATAGTCTTGTAATGTCCTTTGGGTCCAGCATGATAACTGCAGAGAGCCTTTCGTAATCCTCACCAAAGCGGGAGGTTTCCTGGGCGGTATTCTGGAATACGTTCCTGCAGGTAACTACCCTTAATTTTATTTCCGGTAAAGTAAGGAAATCTCCAAATCCCATCAGATCGCCTCCATTATCATTTTAAGTATCTCATGGTCGGTGAGCCTGTCGGTCTTAATTATCTTTTTGAGTGTTACTTCAGCACCATCCATACGGACTGCGGTACCATCAGCTTCTACTCCTCCAAGTGCACAGGGAATGGTCACTGTTGATCTGCTTGCTGTTAGGGTCTGACAGGGATCTATTGTTATCAGTGGAATATCTTTAAGATTTTGGGCAATAGAATATGGCAGGCTTGAGAGGGGATCAGACCCTATTATAAGTGCCGCATCTACCTTTTTGTTATACAAGGTCTCTACTATGGAGTACTCCGGGCCATGTAATGGCTCATCATTCTGCGGGTCGAACTTAAGTCGGTTAATATATCCGGTTTCCTCAAAGAGATTATGGTTAAACCCTCTCATATTATACTGTCCGACCATAGGTATAAGATGGAAGTCTGAAAGCTCATTAAGTTTATCCATAAGCTTAAAAAGCGGATCAAGTTGCTCAAGAGAGTACACTAGTCCAAGACCTGCACAAATAACACCGAACTTTGCTTTCCTGAGTACATTGCTAAGTTCAAGAATTCTCTTTTTTTCATAATCAAATGATGTCTTTGGGACCTTGCCTGATAGTGAGCTCACAAGAGCTTCCATAAACTCTGCATCCCCTGATATTGGTATCCTGTAGAAGCGCTCATCCTTACAAAGAAGAGCTGTATCTGATCTTCTTATGTCAATGCTTATTAATGTCCTGTCCTCTTCCCATCCTCTCTGGCGTTCTTTTCCCCTTGGATAATAAGAGTATCTTGAAAGGTGGCGTGGATGTGAGTTTGAAGGATCGGCACCCCAGAATATTATAACATCCGCCCTATGCCTTACATCATCAAGGGTACATGTCTTTAGTTTCTCCTGCAGGATAGCTTCTACCAAAGGACCCTGGCAGAAAGATGATGTATCATCTATATATGCTCCTGTCATCTTTGCAAGATCTATGGACAGCTTCTGTGCCTCTGAGCTTGAGTTTCCGTGCCCGAATATTAAGGGATTCTTTGCATCCCTTAGTATAGATGCAGCCTTTTGAACGGCCTTATCGATCCCTTCTTCTTTACCATCTACCGTGCATACAAGGGGATCAGTACAACCTTTCATACGGGCAACACCCTTGCGACATGCTGCGTTTACTGTGTTGATCCGGTTTTCCTGTACATCTACCTCTATGTCATCACAAAGCAGTGCACATCCTGTACAAACAAAATATTCACTCAAATAATCACCAAACCTGAAGACAGAAAATACCAACTTGCTTAAGCTATTTTACATCAGACAAATTCAATGGCCTTTGTGGGACATGTATCGATACATGCTACGCAGATAGTTTTGTTCTCACCAAAACGTCTGCATTCCTGCACGTTCTTTGCCTTTACAATACCATCCTCAACTTTAAATATAACCTTATCTGATGTGGGTGCTTTTCCACTACCTGCACCAAACGGGTCAGCTGCTACATTAACAGGGCATGCCACAACACAGTTACCACAGCCAATGCACTTATCCTCATGAACGATAAGGCCAGTCTCCGTCACACCGCTTACCGGGGTTATGAGCTTATTTAGTTTGTCATAGTCTGAGCTGTATTTTGTATTGTTGACCATTGGAAGACAATCATCGACTTTCAACTTGCGTGCCAGCAGATCCACTGCAAATGCCATACATGTACTTTTACCACATTGTTTACAGTTGGTCTTTGGGAGCAACTGATATATTTCCATTACACTTGTCATTGTTACCACATGTATCCTGATTTGGCTAGGCCCAGATCTCAAGCAATTTACTGATATCTCTTATTAGGCCACAGCAACAAATATAGACGCTTTTTTAAAATTCATATTTTGAAGAACAAAGAACAGTGACAATTTCCATCGTTCTCTATTTCTTCCACATGGTAGACACAAGGACATATGATCTTGCGATCAATATCATCTTCACCGGTCATTATCCTACAGGGACAGTACTGTTTCCCATGTTCGCTCTTGTTCCTGGAAAGTCCTTCAATTACCATTCTGAGCATTTCTTCATCCGGGTTTAGAATGAAACCTTTTTTCTTAGCATAATTTGATGCCCACTCATGTGTTTTTTCCATTATTGGTCTAAGTTCGGTCATAGATGCTGTCTCCTTGTATGATAGCTTGAAAGTCAAAATAGTATATTAAATATATCATTATTTATGAATTTCCCACCAGTTTTGAGTTATTTGCTTAACACTGATTAAAAAAAGCCTATCTTAAAATCTCTCAAAAATAAGTAAGAAGGGTCAGCTTTGAACCTGTTCCGAACATTTATTTTGAATACTCAGTTTCGATATTCAGTTCATTACTTTCAGATCTTCTTCAACTGTTGAATTTGGTCTGATGTTGAAGTTATCTACCAGCACATTGAGAACATTGGGTGAAACAAATGCGGGAAGCTTTGGTCCAAGCATTATGTTCTTTACACCCAGGCTTAGCAGTGCCAGCAGGACAAGAACTGCCTTTTGCTCATACCATGCTATGTTATAGACAACAGGAAGATCGTTTATGTCCTTTACATCGAATGCCTCTGCCAGTTTTTGTGCAATTACCACCAGTGAGTAACAATCATTACACTGTCCTGCGTCTATGACCCGTGGGATACCCCCGATATCACCTAGAGGAAGTTTGTTGTAGCGGTACTTTGCACATCCTGCAGTGAGTATTACATTGTCTTTTGGAAGAGCTTCTGCAAAGTCGGTGTAATAGTCCCTCTCTTTGTGGCGGCCATCACATCCGGCCATGACAACGAACTTCTTGATATGACCTGCTTTTACAGCCTCTACTATCTTGTCTGCAACAGATAGTGCAGCTACATGTGCAAACCCTCCCATAATTGTGCCTTCCTCAAGCTGCTCTGGTGGATTGCATTTCTTTGCCTGTTCAATGATAACTGAGAAGTCCTTGGATCCGCCCTTGTTAGCACTAATATGTTTTACTCCATCAAACCCGACAACACCTGTTGTGTATATACGGTCCTTATAGGTATCCTTCGGAGCAACTATGCAGTTTGTGGTCATAAGTATGGGGCCATTGAACTTCTCAAACTCTTCCTTCTGCTTCCACCATGATCCTCCGTAGTTACCAAAGAAGTTATCGTATTTCTTAAATGCCGGGTATGAGTTTGCAGGGAGCATCTCACCATGGGTGTATACATCAATACCAGTGTCCTGTGTCTGTTCAAGGAGTCCTTCAAGGTCACGCAGATCATGTCCGCTGATAAGAATGCCCGGTTTATCTCTGACACCTATATTGACCGCTGTAGGCTCAGGGTTTCCATAACTTGTAGTGTTGGCCTTATCCAGCAGTGCAAGGGTTGTGACTCCCTTGGAACCACATTCCAGTACAAGAGGTACAAGCTCATCTACACCTATGTCATCATCCATGGTTGCAATGAGTGCATTTTCCAAAAACTCCATTACTTCATCATCTTTGTACCCAAGGACATTTGCATGATGGGCATAAGCTGCCATGCCTTTGAGGCCATATACAAGCAGTTCCCTCAGGGAGCGTATATCTTCGTTTTCGGTAGCAAGTATACCCGTATTTGTGCTGGCCAGGGTCTGTGGTGTGACCTTTGCCATCACAGGTATTTCTTCTCCTGCATTTGGAGTTGCACCCAAAAGCTTTTCCTTTATCCACCTTGGGAAAGAGGCACCGGATCTTTCATTTATGATATTTGCATCCATGAGCTTCTTCTTTATATCATCCTTTAGTTCAAAACCTTCATCTATAAGTCTTTCAATGTCATTTTTACTGAAATTTGTGTTAGTTACAGTGGCAAATAGCCCGTCAAGGATAAACTCATCGGTATTTGCTTCATTGAGCTTATTCTCCCTTGCCTTTGCATTGTAGAACGCAATACTCTTCAGGACATATATCAGATCGTCCTGAAGATCAGCAACATCACCTTTCTTCCCACAAACACCGTTCTTTGTGCAGGCATTTCCGTTCAAAGTTTCTTCACATTGATAACAATACATTCTTTTCACTTCTCCTATACATGATATCTTTTGGATACTGGTATATTATACATACTGGCATATAAGTAGAGAAGTTTCCAGTTGGATACTTTGCTAAAATACAATATAATAAAAAGCTATAACAAGCAAAAAAGGATAACAAGCAAAAAAGGATAATATGTAAATTTTCATATATTTTTATATGTATACTGATATATTTCCTTCATCTATCTTTGTTTCAAAAGTTTCAACCTTTGGATCGTCCATATCCACATATTCGCCTGTGTCCACATTCTCTCCACTTCTTACGTCAAAGCCCCAGTTGTGACAGGGACATTTAAGCACATATTCTTCCAGGGTCCCGCTCTTAAGAGGACAGCCCATATGCGGACACTCGTTAAGAAGCGCAAAAACATCATCTCCTTTCTTTATAAGAGCTATCTGTTTATTTCCAGTTTTTACAGCTTTGATCTTTCCTTCTTTCAGGTCTTCTTCCTTTATCGCAAATTCCCATTCAGGCATTATTTTCTCCCCCGTGATATTTTATGCATGACGATCTTTTATACATGATTTTAAGTACTGACCAATCCGGAAATATAAAACGAGATTTGGCCTTCTTATTAGTTAATTATCCTGAGATTATAAATATCTGATGTGCATATCAGTATCTTAAAACGTTTTTTCCATTTAAGTTCTGTATTTATTGGTACCGACAGGCTTAATTCCCTTGATGTTATTACCAGAGCACTGCTCTTTTTTGTTTTGATATTACACAAAACAATCTGGAACATTTATAGTGAATGGGCCAAATCCAAAACAGCTGGGGTAATGTGATCCCATCTTTTGTTTTACATTGATGGCCACATAATCACAGGAACCTATAACATGGAATCAGCAACATTTAAAGATCTTAATTTATCAGAAAACATAGAAAAGGCCATCAAGGAACTGGGATTTGAGGAGCCTACGCCGATACAGGTGCAGGCTATCCCCCATATCCTTGAAGGCAAGGATGTCATTGGACAGGCACAGACAGGTACAGGAAAGACCGCTGCTTTTGGTATACCTGCCCTTGAAATGGTAAATCCCAACAGTAAGAAGACCCAGGTGCTTGTACTATGTCCTACAAGGGAACTTGCTAATCAGGTTGCAGATGAGCTTAACAAACTTGGTAAGTACTTCACTACAAGGATTTTGCCTGTGTATGGGGGACAGAGCATAGAAAGGCAGATAAAGGCCCTCAGGAGAGGAACTCAGATAGTGATAGGCACTCCTGGAAGAATACTTGACCATATAGAAAGGAGGACACTGGACCTCAGAGATGTGGAGATGGTGGTCCTTGATGAAGCCGATGAAATGCTTGATATGGGATTTAGGGAAGACATAGAGACAATATTAGACAGTATAAAAGATAACAAACAGACCATACTCTTCTCCGCAACAATGCCAGCTCCCATAATGAAGCTGACAAAGAACTACCAGCAAAACCCTGTGGTTGTCAAGACTATCCACAAAGTTGTCACTGTACCTAATATGGAACAGTCATATTTTGAAGTAAAGCATCACATGAAACCAGATGTCCTTTGCAGGATGATCGATATATATGATGTAAAATCTTCCCTTGTTTTCTGCAATACAAAGAAGATGGTTGATGAACTGGTCACAACTTTAAAGACCAGGGGTTATCTTGCAGACGGTCTGCACGGTGATATGAAACAGATTCAGCGTGAGAAGGTAATGGCAAGTTTCAGGAAAGGGGAAATAGAGACCCTTATTGCCACAGATGTTGCAGCCCGTGGCATTGATGTTGAGAACATAGAGGTTGTATTCAATTATGATATGCCCCAGGATG
This sequence comes from Methanosarcinaceae archaeon, assembly GCA_003565715.1. Lineage (GTDB taxonomy): Archaea > Halobacteriota > Methanosarcinia > Methanosarcinales > Methanosarcinaceae > Methanolobus. Next base: position 912 of record PXAV01000111.1, on the reverse strand, counting down.
AGGAATCCTATGTTCACAGAATAGGTAGGACCGGACGTGCAGGCAGGCAGGGAATAGCTTTGACCTTTGTGACAGCCAAAGAGATATACAAAATAAAGAGCATCCAGAAATATACCAAGACCCGCATACAGTGCAGAAAGGTCCCAAGTAGAAGCGATGCTGAAGACCTTAAGGCCAATGTGCTTGCAAAGAAAGTAAGGGAAACCATAGATGAAGGACATCTTGGTAAGTACATGCACTGGGTTGAGAAAATGCTTGATGAGGACTGCACAACAATGGACATTGCTGCCGGTCTCACGAAAATAATACTTTCTGAGAACAAATAATAAGATAGTTAGTTTCAAAGATGCGCAGTGCACAATTGTTGTAAACCATTCTGTATATTAAAATATATATAATAATATACTGTATATTATGCTGTAAATCTCTTCGCATGTTTATAACAGGGCAGGCTTTATATAGTTGTACCTTCATCATTACAGCATAATCAATACACTTGTATTTACAGACACTTAGAGGCACAAAGCGTCTGGTAATATAATTATTGGATTCGTTTTATTTAATTTGGATATTCAAATGTTGTGAGGTCCCTAACAGCATTTTTGTTTAATGTCCTTTTTTTTAATAAAGCACTAATAAGATAGTATAAACAAAGAGGAATTAATCTGGCAAATTATAGAAGCAATATGAGAAAAAGTAATGCACGTGGAGGGAACACTGATGGCAATGAGGTTGTCAGGGTCAGAACTCCCCGCAAAGATAACAATGAGGTCCTGGCTACAGTTTCAAGTCTACTTGGAGCAAACCGGGTAAGGTTACAATGTATGGATGGTATAGTCCGTATGGGTAGGATACCCGGCTCAAAGAAAAAAAGAATGTGGGTACGCGAGGGTGATATTGTCATTGCGACTC
>PXAV01000044.1 GCA_003565715.1 Methanosarcinaceae archaeon | reverse complement strand
GGTCAAAGGCGCTGGACTTAAGATCCAGTATCGAAGGATTTCGTGGGTTCAAATCCCACCCCTCGCATACTGTTTTCGGGATATAGGTAAGAGTAAAAAACGGAACTTTTAAAATCAATGATATATTATTTTGTGTTAAATAAATCAAAACAATCAAACACTTGTAATTGGTGTAGAGTCTCTTAGGTAGTAGTCAAAAAGTTCTTTTCCCCAATTAAGTGCATCCTCTGTATTACATATAATATATATATTATCGACATTCCCATCTTTTTTAAATGGGTTCATAACAAGATGGTAATCATCAAATGTAAAGAACAGGAAATTTATTTTTTCATGGTAAACATATAGATTAAAATAACCACTTTCAAGGAAAAGCTTTAAGTGTTCATATGATTCATATCTGACTTTGTTGAACAGATTTTCAGAGACAATATAGTGAATAGTGATTTTATTATCTATCATCTCAGTGAATCTTGATTGGTAATTCGGATAAAAGATGTTACCAATCGAATAAACATACTCTGGTGTTTTAACTTCATGATAAGTTTTATGAACTTCGTATAATTCTATAAGTGGTGGATTTATAATCTCATGATTTCTCAACTCACCAATTCTTTCTAGTAGATTAGAAGGTATAAAATCAAAGTCATGAGTTCCCCAGTAATCAATATCAATATCCAAGACTTCGGTTTTTTTTAATAGAGGAATCATCTTTTCAACTATCAATTTACCAATTATTGTTAGTTCACAAGTATCCCTATTATGAGAAACAAGATGATGTTCCTTTAATATCTTCATTTGAGGTAGCAACGCATGTCTTGTTGTATCCAGTGACTTGAGAAGAGCATCCATTTCTTGTGGACCATTCTGTAGCAACAAGAGTACATTCTTTCTCTTATCTGAAGCACATATAACATCAAGTAATCTTTTTTTCACTAATCCACATCCCTTTAGCAAACATTGATCATATTATGCTTTGATACATATTGCTTTTATTTAAGTCGGCTTGTTAATAACAATTATAATATATATATATATATATATATATATACAACTATAATTTTTACACCATCGATTGTTTTCCTCCACAATTCCAACCTCTTCCGAAAATGAACATTCAATGTAAACAGTTTATCTGCTTTCTCATTTTTCTTCATGTAATGCAGAATACCTTTTAAGAATCCTATCTACTGGGGTCTGCCTGGCTGGTGGCAAATGTTGCTTATGCCATTGTAGCCTACAACATGCTCGCGAATCAGGATTGGTGGCAAACCGGGTTATTCGTTGCAGCCACTTACTCATTGGTTTTGACTGTGCTCACATGGAAAGATGCTGCTTTTAGCAGCCTCATAAACCTCGAGATATTTATCACACAGCTTCTCACATCATACACCTTTCCACTCCTCTGACTCCTGGTTTTAATTATATATTCAAGCTTACTGAAAACAATGGTCTTACTTTTTTAACACCCCGCTTAGCTGTCCGTGTAAAGTCTAAATCCCCAGTGCACACAAAAATCCTGCAACATTGTATAAAGGCACACTTCCTTTGATACACAAATATACTTAATCGTATCCATGAACAGTAAAAAGGAAGCCATTGGCATCTGAGATTTTTGAAGGCAAAGATAACGGCCTTTTGCAAATGGACCATGATGGGATAAACCAGCCTGGACCAGTCAGTAGACTATCTTAGAGATATCCATTTCAAGGATGTCCTCTGCTCCCAATGCCTTAAGTTTTGGTATCAATAGATTTACCTCACTTTTACTTACAACGGTCTCAACGGCATAAAAATCGGATTTGTACAGCTGTGAAACAGTAGGCCTTTTCATTGAGGGCAGGGCCTCTATGACGTTATCCAGCTTTTCTGCCGGGACATTCATGTCAATGAGCACTTTTCCCCGTGCCTCGATGACCGAGAGCAGAAGTGTCTTTATCTCTTCAATTTCCTGCCTTTTAGTTGGGTCTTCCCAGCTTTTCTTGTTGGCAATGAGCCTGGAGGATGACTCCATTATCATGTCCACGATCTTAAGGCCGTTCTTGCGAAGTGTCGAGCCGGTTTCGGTCAAATCCACAACCACATCCATAAGGTCAGGTACCTTGGCCTCAGTGGCACCATAGGAGAAGTGAATACTCACGGGGATGCCACGCTCCTCAAAGAATCTCTTTGTCATTCTGGGATATTCAGTTGTCACTCTGCTGTTTGGCCTGACGTCATTTGCACTTCCGACTGGCGATTCCTTGGGCACTGCTATGACTATCTTCACATTGCCAGCACCCTGCTTGCTATATGGAAGATCAGCAACCTCGACTACATCGGCATCACATTCCCTTACCCAGTCCTGACCTGAGATACCAAGGTCAAAATAACCCTCTGCAATATAGCCAGGGATCTCCTGCGGTCTCAGGATCTTTAGCTTACCGATCCTTGGGTCGTTTATCCTGGGATTGTAATCCCTGTCGGTCTTTTTTATCTCCAGGTCTGCCTGCTTGAACAAAAGGAAGGTCTGTTCCTCTAAACTGCCTTTGGGAAGGACTATATCTATCATTTTCACATCTCAGTCTTTATTTTGATGAATATATCATTAGAATGATAGTTGTATTTAATCTTTCCAATCTTTCCCTAACTTTGAATGTGCCACGTAAAATTATTCAAAGTTATATGACCGCCAGTACTTTATATCAATAAGTACATATTAGAAATTGGTCACAGGGAACAAGCTGTATAATGAAGCAACGAAAAGGACGGAATGAAACCCGGTGCCTTAACGAACTTCATTAAAGTGTAACTTAAATGAAGCAGAGTTCAGGACGGATCAAAGCCTGATCTCATAACAAACTTCACCAACGCGTAGCTTAAATGAAGCGACATTCAGGACGGATTAAAACCCGATCCCGTAACAAACTTCATTACCTTGTGACCACATTGCTATTGTTTTTAAGCTAAACTACAAAACCAATAGTTGTAGCTGTATTTCATGGCTTTTAATTAGATAGGATATACAACACTGATACATTTTCCACTTCATTAACTTCTGTGTCACTGAAAGCTGTCCTTATGAATACCCCCGTTCTCTACCGCACATGCCACTATTTGTGCAACCTTCCTCTATAATTGTTTCTTCATACTGGTAGCAGAACATATTGTCACTTTTACTTTGTATATATGATTTGTGAGCATTTCTAGATTCTTCTTATGTATCTTACCCTGTCTGTCAGGCTTTCTGAATCCTGAAACCTATTTATATAGTTTAAAATACCTGGAAATACTTTTTTATGCTAATTATGAATCTAAGGATGTGGGATTTAAAAATGTGTACTCCATATAAGTGATAATTAGTGCAGGGACTTTTTCAGGTACTGCAGTAAAGAGATGCATGAAACCCTTTGATTTTAGAGTTCCATTCTTAATTTTATCCTGCAATACTGACAAAAGCCTTCTATCTTATGTTCCATAATTCACACGAATCAGCTTTAATTCGGTTAATAAATTTCATCCATGATATTTGAAGGATGGGTTTTATCAGCCTTCCCCATCCTTCCTTAAAGGCTCTCCACAAGCCTTTTAATGAGTCCACTCCTGTCTGATCTCATCAACTACCTCCACATCATATCTTGCCTGAGAAACCCCCGTTTCCACCTGCAAGCATTTAATGTTGGGAATGTTTCTCATCCCCATCTTATACTATGCGATCCTTATATTTATAATACGCCTTATAAAATTAAGAGTGATATGGAATAATACAACAGCATTGTAATTTCAAACACAAATATATTCTTTATTTGTTCTATTTTGTTATTTTTTTAAGTACAAAAGGAATATTTTTCTACATGAATCATTTTTTTATGGTACATAATTGAAGGTATAGTTTACATAAATATCTCTTTCATTTAATAGTATCTTTTTATCCACTTAAAAAAGTACAATGGTCACTAATATTTGTTATTTACAAAAGTATTTATTCGTTAATGTCTATCTACATTGAGGGTTTATTGGATGAAATACACTTTCCAGGATTCAACGGATCTACCAGTACAAAAGGATTTTATAAAAGATCTGCAGCATTTTATAAAAATCTCTATAGAAGCAATACCTCTTGAAAATGCAGCACGTCTATTAAATGATAAGAAGAAGAACAAAACAATAGCTGTAGACAACAAAAAAAAAGCATTAGAGGAGTTTGAAAATAGATTCAATAATATGATCGGGAACATTTCCAGCGATATTGGTTCACTTGGTCTTGAAGATGTCAAGGATGAAATGATAATTGCAATGAAGTCTATTTCGTCCAAAAAGTACGCAGAAATGGACAAAGAACTTGCAGAGCACATTAAGGCAGCTGATTATGAGATAGAACAGCTCAACTCTAAGATAATCTCGATATTGGACTCCTTCTTTGAAGAGAGTATATATGATTCTAAGCATAGTTATTCGTTCATGCAGCAAGAGGAGTATATCAGTGGTAAACAGATATCAAGTTGCAAAAACATGGATTATTGGTTCGAACTGGATTTTAAAACCAATAAACTTAAAGTAAAGGACCTTTATCCGAAATTCTCCCTACCTATGTGGGTATCCGGTGGTATTCTGCATAGGGAGGATAAGGTAAAGAGGATGGATATTTCCAATTATATTATAGCTTCAATGGAATATAGTGGTAAAAATCTTGAGGCTGTGATAATGGATGATGGCCCAGATCGTTCATTCAGGATATTTGCTGATGAGAATACTTTCATGATATTCCACAATGAACATGATATTACTGTTGATGAAGAACTTTCCAAAGCCATTTTGGATGATGAGGTTCTGATCCTTCTGAAGAAAATGAAACAATATTTCTCCGTAGCAATTCAGTCACGTAAGCTCACATATGTTTTCATCGATGGGAAAAATGCAATAGAAGAGAATCTGGTTTTCAATTGCCTTAAACTAATAGCTTCAAAATATGGCGAGCTGATCAATGAATGCATTGAAAAGGGTTATAACAGTAACGAGATCACTATAAAGATCGAGCAGCCAGATGGTACAAGGACTGAAAAATACATCGTTAAGGAAGAGATGCTAAAACAGTTATCTGCTATTGGCAGTGAAGGTATGGAGCTGGCAGCCCTCATGCATATTCCAGAAAGCTAGAATTAATACTATATTGTAGTGCACGTTCACTCTAGATAACATGTAAGCTTATAGTGATTGAAATAGCTTCTTGTTGCATACACTTTATAAATTCAGCTTTTTTTTTGAGATAATAAGTGGAAATAGTTGCCGTTTACCACAAGATACCTTTTGATTATCCAATGAATTGAATAGAAAGTTTGGCAGACAGGTATATTACTTCAAAATTATCTGAAGTTACTATGGCCAAATAGGATCAGTATGAAGCCAAACTCATATCCTGCTCTGTAAAAATACATCTCCTTTGAAAAAGAATCTGCCTTACTCACAACAATATAATTTCTGTGCACAAGTGCTAAATACAATATATACTATAGAAAATATTGGAGATATGCATAATTGTTTTCATCTACTATCGTTCTGGTATTTTGTCTGGTGGCATTTGCACTCATCCATAGTTTTCTGGCCAGCCTGCGATTCAAGCGTATTGTAAAACGTATACTGGGTCCCTGGGCCGACAGTCTATATATGCCAGCCTACAGCATCATAGCATTACTGACAATAGCTCCCCTTGTATATCTTCTCTATAATAATCCCGGACCTGTCCTTTATGTTGTATCCTTTCCTTGGTTTTTGCCTATGGTTTCAGGACAGGTCATTGCTGCTTTGGTTGCCCCAAGGGCATTGCTGGATGCACCACACAGGTTCAGGCTCAGTGCACAGCTGTCCCCTGCACAGACAGCTCAAGCAGGTAATCTGGACATAAAAGGCATATATCGCTGGGTCAGGGACCCTTTCCTTTTATCAGTACTGATCATCATCTGGCTTACTCCATTTATGACCGTTAATCTGCTTGTCATATACATTCTGGCATCAGTATATCTCTACATTGGATCACTGCATTGGGAAAGCAGGTTGGTTGCACAGTTTGGTGATGAATACCGTGATTACCAGCGGAGGGTTCACAGGATAATTCCAGGAAAGAATGCATATTGATCCAAATAAGACTTAATTCTAGAGGCTCCTGATCAATGAACTTATTATTTACTCAGGAGTTATTATTGTTGAATCAATCCCTGCCAACAAAAAGGATGATAATTTCGGCTGCAGTAGTACAGTTCCATATGAATCATGTATATGCCAATATTAGCGCAAAGCCTGTTACAACAGCAAACAAAAACAGTGCAGCGATAAGGAATATTAGGACCATTTTACTTATTTCAGAAGCCCGGGCACCGTTCATATCTGTCATATTCATACCATCCATAATCTTATCCTTTCACCATCTGTTGATCATAATAAAAAGTTACTGATAACACAGATCGATCATAAGACTTTATTTTTTACACTCTCTGCATAATATTTCCTGACATAATATTGTTTTTATTATGTATTTATGCTTTGCCATCTTTTCTATTTTCTGAATATAAAGATTATATCGATATTTTTTATAAATTCAGGGCACGAGTAAAATATCATCAAGATGATCTATCTCGCCTCTTTGTGTATTGGTGGTATACTCTATTATATTAGATCTGGTATTTATTTTCTCAATGGCCTTTTTAAGTGAATCCATCTTTTCAGGTACAACATTTTTGCTATTTAATAATACTGTGTCAGATGCTGCTATCTGACTGATGACTACTTTTGGGATCATATTAATCTCAGTTCCCAGGTTCATAACATCAAAAACGTGAAGTGTTGGTGCAAAGGACAGTTCCATATCCTCAATGTTTCCAAGAGCTTCCTTTATTTCAGATGGCATTGAATTGAAAGGAAGTTCAATGATCAGAATTTCTGTATTACCTCCCTTATAGATATCCTCGATTTCAGCTATCAGGTCAAAAAGGAAGCTGCAAGGGACACAACTGCTGACCTTTTCTCTGATAACAAGCCCTGTATCGGCCGTTACACCACTTTTATCATTATCATCCAGATGCTCAGTTATAAGTACAACAACTTTCTTACCTTTTGATATCAGGTAGTTTCCCATTGAAAACAAAGCATTTTCCTTTTCTATACCTTTAAAACCGCTTGTCAGGATAACATGCATCAAAAACTCCTCTATTTATATTGAATTGCATTGCTTATAATAGTTTCAGTCAATTTTTTATATTGAAACACATTTTTGTGTATAAACATTTAAGCTATATCTCCACCTTTCTAATTGAACGAGTTTACTTTTTAAAACTTTTGTATAAACTTATAATTTCAATTCCGTTCTGAATATTTGCAAGCATTAGCAACTGATATGTAACAAACTGTGCAGTTGCATATAGTTCTCAGCTTTCTTTTTGTATCCTACTTTATTTAATTTAACAACACTTTCATTATGCCTTTTTGATCTTTCTATACCTGTATTATCTTTTTCTTTTCTTGAAGTTACACCTCCTGTACCGTTTGATCTTCCAGGTGCGTTCCAATATTCTTTTCCTAACGTTTTAACATAACAAATTGAGTTTTTTTGTCGATACTCACTTAACGTTTTTCGGAATAGAGTATAATGATGCATATTCTTTACAAAAATAACTTCGAACATCCTCAACAAATAGGACTCCTTCTTACACAGTATTAATATATTCCATTCACCAGTCCATATTTATACTAGACAATGTTTTTTAAGTGAAGTTAATATTATTTGATATATAAGAATTCATATTGAAAAGAGATAAGTTTTGAGATAAAATATCCATGGATGGCCTCCAAATCGTCGAAAAACCTTTAAAAGCCCGGGAATTTTAAACTGCTTTTTATAAATGCAATCTTATTTTGTGCAGTTAACGATGAAGTTAAGAACAATAGTGACATATGAACGAACATGGACACGATTCAGATGGCAGATTCTCAAGGATTCTCAAGAGACCTCTATGAGCTTATGCAGTTTCCCTCAGAAGGTATATTCAGTACTGTACTTGCAAAGTCTGATACATATAACTACACGTTAATGTGCCTTGCAAAAGGAACGGACATAGATACCCACACCTCCAAAAAAAATGGTGTTGTACAGGTACTCAGTGGAAAAGGTATCTTCAAATTGTTCGACAGAGAGATCGAAATGAAACCCGGTATGTTCATTTTTATGCCAGCTGATGCCCCCCACTCCCTGAAAGCAGAGGATGATACAGCAATACTTCTGTGCCTTACAGTATGAACGCACAAATATTTCCACAATGGATTTTTATTTGTCTGTACCAGTCAAAAATAATAAATACTTATTTACAAATGGTGAACTTAATATAGTATTCATTATAAAAACTGTATTAATAGATAATGCCATGTCTTAATTGTTAGAAGTTTTCGTATGTTCAGTGTGGAAAAACATGCCTGCATAAACATAAAATAGCTTGAGGAGTTAAATAATGCCTACATTATATCTGATATCCTGTCGCATGTTCGAGGATGAACTTGTGCATATATTCGAAGAAGAAGATGAACGAACACGGTTGCTTTTGATAGATAATGAGAATACAGTAGGTATTGAAAGGAAACTGGATGAAGCGTCTGCTGACTATGAGAAAATATCCATAGATGATCTATCTTCCATCGTAATCAACAATAATTATGGAAAAGACGAATTTGTGGTAGTGGTTAACCTTCTGGAATTCGCACTGGATGCAGAGCCTCAGCTGCTTAAAGAAAAAGTATATGGTGCAATTGACATGCATGGGCAATCCTTTGACGGCATACTGATCTTTTACGGTCTTTGTGGAAATGTGCTGGGTTCAATTGAAAATGATTTCTCAGATCTGGGTATACCTGTCAGTATACTCAAGGACAGACATGGTGAGGTAATAGATGACTGTATATGTGCTGCCTTTGAGAGCAGAAGCGCCTATTCTGCAGCAATGATGGGTGAGAACAGGGGGGAAGGTACATATTTCCTTACTCCGATGCAGGCTGCTAACTGGAGGGAGATGCTTGTAATTGCCAAACTCGCTCCTAATCCGGATGATACCGAAATGATGAAAATGGTATTTGATTACTCAGGCTATAAAAATGTAGGGAAAGTAGAGACTGGCCTGTGTTATGAAAAGGAGTTCGATAAAACAGTAGATGAATTCGCATCTATGTTCGGTTTTGAAAAGAAATTATTCAATGGATCAACAAAGGTAACCGATGACTCTTATCATTCTATAAAGGAAGCTATTATGCAAAGAACGCAGGAAAGGTAGTTTACACCCATATCTGTACAACTTTAAAATATCTGTTGATATATCAGCAATAGGAAATCGAATTAATTCCATGTGTGCTGAAATGCTTTTTACTATCAGTACATTATTTTTGCTTCCAAGATCAAAGTATAATTACTAATTGTTGCCAGAAGATGTACTTTTTATAAGCTTGTGTCCTCCTATCTTATCTTCACATACATTGCTGTGCTTTTCTTTATCTTTGGCAATAATTTAGATATATTAATAAATCTGTTCATGGATTCTTTGCCAGCCTTATATATTTCAGGATATCATGATACATCTGTGTCCCATCCATTTGTTTTAAGTCGATATCTTCCTCTGGAAGTCCCTGTTGCTTTTCTTCTTGTTTTCTAATATTTAGCAATTCAAGATATTTCTTTTGGACACCAGTATGATTTTCCGAGTCAATTGCAAACTTTTCCAGTTCCTCATTAAATTCAGTATCTATTTCTATTCTTGCTTCCTTAAGTCTTAGATCGATATAAGTCTTAGATCGATATATTAATTTTATTATCAACAAGGTCCTACTTCTTAAATCTTTAATATATAGTGTAAAATAACAAACTATCATTAATTATTCTAGAGAAAGTTAAAATAAAAAAGGATGTAGGGCTTTTTATAGCTCCTTTCTTAAACTAATGGAATATAATGCTAAAGAACAAACCATGCAGAACTGAATAATTCAGCACCATTGTCCCGAACACTATAATTAGTTAAAGCATTATCTATTATTGGTTATAAGTTCTGTAGTATATATCGATAGTCTAATGTGGGAGAAAGAATGTCAGTAAGTGAGAACCTAGGTCAAATACTTCATGAGATTGGTGATGCTAAACTTGTATGCGTTACAAAGACAGTTGATTCTGAAAGGATAAATGAGGCCATAAGGGCAGGTGCTTTTATAATAGGGGAGAACAGGATACAGGAATATGAAGAAAAATATGAGAATATCCTTCCCTGTGAAAAACACTTTATAGGACATTTGCAGAAAAACAAGGTCAGGCAGGCGGTGTATCACTTTGATCTTATCCAGTCAGTAGATTCTATAAAGGTAGCAGAAGAGATTGATAAAAGAGCTAAGGATATTGACAAGGTGCAACATGTGTTGCTTCAGATCAATATAGGTGAAGAATCGCAGAAATTTGGTTTTCTCCTAAATGAACTGGTTAAGACCCTGAAAGATATTCGCTTTTTGGAGAATATTATGGTCGACGGGTTCATGTGCATCCCTCCTTATGTTCCTCCTGAACAGGCACGCCCATATTTCACAAAGATGAAAACTCTTTTTGATGATATAAAAAGAGAGTATTCTTCTGGGAAACATGGTAACATAGATATGAAAGAGCTTTCTATGGGTATGTCTGGTGATTATATGGTTGCAATTGAGGAAGGTGCCACCATGGTGCGTATCGGTTCTGCGATATTTGGGGATAGGAAATGAATTACCAATCGTCTAAACAGCTTGTCAGATAACTCAATATCATCGCAAAAAAGGAGAAAACTAAGATTTACCTATCTTTGGAACAGGAGCAAAAAGAATTTTCTAGTTACTTACAGAAATTTTCTGATCAACTCTATAAACTCAGGGTTTTAAGCTGCGTTCTATAAATAATACTGTACAATGTATAACACAAACAGGTATATACACATATATTGGTAATAAATTAAAAATAAATAAAATAAGTAAAACCTATTTTTATTTCTACTGATAATTTTTGTGATGTATCTACCATCCACGACTGTATTCCTCAGAGCAGGGTATACAGATGTAATCTCCATTCTGTACTCTTGCTCTTGATTCTCCCATCATTTCTCCACATTTGCTGCATTTCAGAGAATTGAAGATCTTTGCTTTTTCTGGTATCATGGCATCAACGAACAGTATGTCAAACATCTCCTCTACAGGTGTTTCACGCATTACTCTTGATATTTTGCCCATACGTTCTCTGAATTCTAGGTTCTGCTCTTCAGTTGCCTGTCCGGACATTACTTTTGTGCGCAGCTTACTTACTTCAGTATCAATTGAATCTATGCTAAAACCCGATTTCAGAGCAACCCTTAAGGCCTTTTTACTATCCCTGCATATGAACGTGAATACCTGTTTAGCATGGTCCCGATAGATAAGATTACCTTTTCCGATCGTACATCCGGTTAGAACCTGTATTGCATCCACTCCACAAGCATCATTCTCTACGATTGTAACAAGTTCCTCATCAGCATCTCTGTCTGCTTCAAGTTTTTCAATACCTGTCCGGGCTGCTATATAACCAATTGTAAGTCCTGGACAGACATGTCCATGGAACTTAGCTGCATCATCAAAGGAAGGTATCTGTCTGGTTGTGTTCTCATTGCAACATTCTGAAGACATAATTATCACGCCAACTAAAACAAGGTGATACTTTTAATATCTTTCGTGTTATGGAATAAGTTATCTAAAACTCAATCATTTATGGTGGTATACAAAATTCTATTAAAAAAGGCCAAATAAAAAAATTCAAAACCATTATAAAACTATAAATTTTAAAAAATAATTTTTACAGATGCGAAGCAGGCAGGAGATCATTTCAAAGTTAATTTACGCAACTTGAAACACGAAGCAACATTATTAAATTTAAAACATGCAGCTCATTCAAGTGCTGCATTTTCAAATACTAACTGAAGGATACCGTTTCTGTAGCTTGTGGCCATGCTTTCAGGCTTCACATCACATGGAAGGTCTATTATTCTTGAATAACCTGTTCCACTTGTAATAACGGTTAGTTCAACATGGTCCCTGTTTGGATAGTATTCCACATTTTCTTCTTCAACACCAAGGTCAGCCAGAAGGAATACTTTATCATCTACC
>PXAV01000019.1 GCA_003565715.1 Methanosarcinaceae archaeon | reverse complement strand
TACAGTTAAGGAACAATGCTTTTAGATTCATATAAAAAAACAGGAACTTTGCAATATAAATAGCTTTTTGAACTGGCACAGTCAATAAAAAATTTTTACTTGTTTATTTACTTATGTTTATTTACTTATGTTTATATATGCAATATATATATATATATATATGTGTGTGTGTGTGTGTGTGTTTGTGCGTGTGTATGAATAAATAAAAAGAAGAAGAAGAAGCTTAAATGAATAAAAGTAGTGCCGTGCTACGTTTTAAAATATTTAGCGATGATGGATAAGACCATTCAAAAGGAGTTATTCTTCCTTTTCACCAAAGGCAAATTTGCGCAGTACTCTTGTTATTTTGAGATTAACAATGTCATCAACCTGTATCAGAGGTACAGAGATGACAAACCCTTCCACTCTTGCAATTCCATCTCCTTCTCTTGCTATACCTTCAATCCTTACCTCATAGGTCTCTCCAACTTCTACAGTAGCTGTTGATTCACTGTAATTGTTGTTAAACAAAATAATACATGTCCTTTAATTCAAAACTAATACCTAAAACTATGCTGAAAACAAGCAGATGTAAATACTTTCAAGCAAATACTACCAGGCTGATTCCCAGAACCGAATCATACATTGCATCTTTATCTACACTATAGATATTCAAATGTTCTTGGTTGATATCTCAACGGAAATCTTTTTGAGTACACTGGAAACCATATCTTATTTATCCTTTAGAATAAAATAGGTAGATATAAATCACACTCATATCATATATTTATAAAAAGTTGGTCATTTGGAAATTATTTTAGGGATGAAACAATGGATGAAGTACAGATAAAAGTAGAAAAAGCGCACCCCAATGATTTTGGAAGGGGTATCGTCCGCCTGGACCCAACAACGCTATTAAGCCTGCAACTCTCACCAGGAGATATAGTTGAAATCGAGGGAAAGAGAAAAACTGCAGCAAAGGTATGGCGAGCTGAAAGGCAGGATTGGGGTCAGGGAATTGCCAGAATAGATGGATTCATAAGACAGAATGCCGGAGTGGGCATTGGTGAGAGAATATCCGTCAGGAAAGCTGAGGTTGTAACGGCTGAAAAAGTCACTCTTGCCCCCCCGGAAGGTGTTACCATGGAATATGGTGACCACATCAGTGAGGTAATAAAACGCAATATAATGAAACGTCCACTTGTGGAAGGAGATGTCATCCCGATTATCAGTTCGATGACGCAGCCCATGTCAAACCAGATGGGAGGCCAGGCCATACCCCTAATAGCAGTAGAGGCTGAACCAAAGGATGATATTCTTATAATAGGCGAGTTCACTGAAATAGAACTTCGCCAAAAACCTGTTCGTGGCTATGATGGCGCAACAAGGAGCATTACATATGAGGACATTGGAGGACTGGGTTCTGAGATACAGCGTGTCAGAGAAATGATAGAGCTTCCATTGAAACATCCCGAACTTTTTCAGAGATTGAACATCGAGCCTCCAAAAGGTGTAATCCTTTATGGCCCACCTGGCACTGGTAAAACATTAATTGCCAAAGCCGTTGCAAATGAATCAAGAGCAAATTTCCTCTACATAGCAGGCCCGGAGATAATGGGAAAATATTATGGTGAAAGTGAGGAGCGTATACGTAAGATATTCGAAGATGCAGAAGACGACGCACCATCGATCGTTTTTATCGATGAGATAGATTCTATTGCACCCAAAAGACAGAATGTTACAGGAGAAGTGGAAAGAAGAGTAGTTGCCCAGTTACTTACTATGATGGATGGTCTTGAAGAGAGAGGCCAGGTCGTTGTAATAGGTGCTACAAACCGCCTGGATGCAATTGACCCTGCACTTCGCAGACCTGGAAGGTTTGACAGGGAGATAGAGATAGGAGTTCCTGATAACGATGATAGGTTAGAGATCCTGCAGATACATACAAGGGGTGTTCCTCTTGCAGATGATGTGGATGAGTCATTCCTTGACTATATTTCAAAACATACACAGGCCTTTGTAGGTGCTGATCTGCTTGCTCTTGTACAGGAAGCAGCTATGCGTTCACTAAGACGCTCGCTACCGGATATTAATCTTGATGAGGAGGAAATACCCCAGGAGATATTAGATACTATAGTTGTGAATAAGGAAGATTTTGAGAATGCTCTCAGAGAGATAGAGCCTTCTGCAATGAGAGAGGTTCTGGTCGAACTTCCTGCTGTTAAATGGGAAAATGTCGGTGGCCTGGAAAAGGTAAAACAGGAGATTAAGGAAGCTGTGGAATGGCCTCTTACAAAACCTGAAAAATTTGTTAACATGGGAATTAAACCTCCTAAAGGAGTGCTGCTCTTTGGTCCACCCGGAACTGGGAAAACACTTATAGCTCAGGCAGTGGCAAATGAATCCAATGCAAATTTCATAAGTGTTAAAGGACCCCAGATGCTTTCAAAATGGGTAGGAGAATCAGAGAAGGCAATAAGGGAAACATTCAAGAAGGCAAGACAGGTAGCTCCATGTATTGTGTTCTTTGACGAGATAGACTCCATAGCACCAATGAGAAGTGCAACTTCAGATGACTCAAAGGTCTCTGAAAGAATAGTGAATCAGCTCCTTACAGAGCTTGACGGTCTGGAACCGTTAAAAGAAATAGTAGTTGTCGCCGCAACCAACCGTCCTGATATAATTGATCCGGCACTTTTAAGGTCAGGAAGGTTTGATAGAATAGTACTTGTCGGACAGTCCACATATGCAGGAAGAAAAGATATATTTAGGATACATACGGAAAATATCCCCCTTGATCATGATGTCACAGTCGACGATCTTGCAACCATAACCGATGGTTTTGTTGGAGCTGACATCGAAGCTGTTTGCAGGGAAGCGGTCATGCTTGCTTTGCGAGACAATTTTGAGACTGAGAAAGTTGGTATGAAGTATTTCAGGGAAGCTTTGAACAAGGTTCGT
Source organism: Methanosarcinaceae archaeon (assembly GCA_003565715.1). Classification (GTDB taxonomy): domain Archaea; phylum Halobacteriota; class Methanosarcinia; order Methanosarcinales; family Methanosarcinaceae; genus Methanolobus. Next base: position 36,068 of record PXAV01000019.1, on the reverse strand, counting down.
CCAACCCTTTCTGAGAACCTCATGGAATACTACGAAAAGATCCAGGCACAGTTTAAGGGCGGTATCAAGAAAGAAGAGGCAAGTGCTTATATAGGATACAGATAAATAGATGCAACATTAAAATTTTTGTTTTTTATAAATAGGGGCGAATGAAAATGGCAAACGTATTTGCAAAGAACCTTTCAAGCAAGCAGGTAATGGCAACAGATGGAACAGAAATCGGCATCCTGTTCAATATTGTAATGGATATAAAGACAGGGGAACTTATAAATATGATAGTAAAGCCGGACATGAGTCTTGATACTACAAAATATAATAATGATGGTCAGTATATACTGCTGCCTTTTGAATCTGTAAGGGCAATAAAGGATTATATCGTTGTAGACAAGAATATGGCAAGAGGAGTGGCCACAGATAACAGTGTTAGTAGTATTTAAAAATATCATTTGGCAGATTGCAAGAGCTAAGTTTTTGCAATCTGTTCTATTGCTCATCCTTGTCAAAAGGAACTTTGATCAACCCTCCAGATAAAAGAAAGTCTATAGCCTCTACTGTGCCATCCCCATATTTTGATGTACTGACATAATCAGCAATATCCTTTAAGTAAGCGTCAGCATTTCCAACTGCTACAGCAAAACCTGCTTCCTGGAGCATTTCAAGATCGTTAACAGAATCACCTATAGCAACGAAGTCAGATGGCTCCAGCCCCATCATCTCTGCCATTTTTGTCAATCCTGTACCTTTGTTTATTTTTTTGCTTTTTATATGAATGGCAAAATGGGTATCTATTATCTCAACTCCAGGATAGTGAACACTCAGTAATTCCCTTGCTTTTTCAATATCAAAATTGTTCCTGAGTACAATCTCGGTTATTCTGTGGAAAGGATCAAGCTTTTCAATTTCAAATCTGGAAGAAAGAAACGTATAGGCTTCTTCACACTCATACATAACATCAGAGACAAAGGGTTTTTTGTCAAAACCATTTACCAACACCCCACCGTTCTCTGCTATGATATTGCAGCACACACCCACAAGTCTGGCTGCTGCTTTAGAATAACACAGAGTGTTGCCTGTTGCTATGACCACCGGGATTTTTAGTGAGCGCAACTTTGCAGCAGCTTCTAAGCAAAGCCTGCGGTCCATGTCAGTGATAGTGCCATCTATGTCAATTGCAAGAGCCTTTAACCTCATAGACGATATGATGAAATGACAACAATAAAAAAGTATTGAACAAAAACCTATTCTATTAATCACCTAAAAAGATAAAATTTGAATGTAAATTACCATATTAGCAAAATAAATAATGTTTTTATAAATTATTTAGATATTTTGTTTCATATGGATGATTGTTTTATGGGTCCCGAAGACCAGGAGTTGTAACAGAGATAATAGATTCACCATCAGGAAGGTTTGGAGAATCTACCAGTTTGACTATCCTCTTATCACCCTTGGATTTGCGTAGATATAATCTGAAAGTTGCTGTGTGACCAACGATATGTCCTCCAATTGGTTTTGTAGGGTCACCAAAGAACGCATCTGGCTTGGACATCACCTGATTTGTGACTATGACACATGCATTGTAAAGATCTCCACATTTTTGAAGACCATGAAGATGCTTATTAAGTTTCTGTTGCCTGTCAGCTAGTGTTCCTCTACCAATGTACTCTGCCCTGAAGTGAGCGGTAAGTGAATCAACGATAAATAACCTTACAGGCATATCAGTATCCTTCAGTTCATTTGCCAGCTCCATGGCAGAATCTACAAGTAGTATCTGATGATTGGAATTATATGCACGCGCCACATGTATGTGCTTTAGGAACTCCTCTGGATCATATTCCTGGCCATATTTCTCTGAAATACCTTCAACCATCTGTTTTATCCTTTCTGGTCTGAAAGTGTTCTCTGTATCAATCATTACAACAGATCCACCCAATCCACCCAGCTCCTTTGGTAATTGCACATTGACTGCAAGCTGATGTGCGACCTGGGTTTTACCAGAGCCGAATTCACCATAAAGCTCAGTGATAGCCTGGGTATCTACTCCGCCACCCATCATCTCATCAAACTCTGTACAACCAGTGGATAACTTACCTACAAGCTTTCTGCGCTCCAATACCATATCACCCGTCTCAAAACCTCCTATATCAGCAGATTGACGAGCTGCAATTATTATCTTTGCAGCAGTAGATTCACCAATATCAGCCGCCGTTGCGAGTTCTGTTGGAGATGAAACAGCAATTGCCTCGATCGTTGTAAATCCTGAATCTTTCAATTTCTGTGCGGTTGCCGGACCTACATGATCCAGTTCTTCCAATAACACTTCTGACATTTATCTTGACTCCTGGGTGCACATGTTCTCTTGTGGTGCACAATTTGAGTTACTAAATGAGCTTGGTCTATATATATCTGAAGAGAGCGGAGTGAAAGTGAAATATACAACAATACATGAAAAACACCATAAAATAATCATAACATTTATCAGGATAAGTACTTATTTAGAAATAATGGCCAGAGTAGTAGTCGGAGGCACATTTGAATTTCTTCATGATGGACATAGAGAACTTTTAAGAAAATCATTTGAAATTGCAGATGACGGGAAAGTGGACATCGGACTCACATCAAACGATATGGCAAGTATGAAACAGCGTGATGTTCCTGATTATTTAATTCGTAAAAGAAGACTTGTAGAATACATAAATAAGATATCAAAAGAACAAATATACAACATTATAGAGTTGAACGATCCATATGGAAATACCCTTTCTGAGGATTATGACTTTATTGTCGTTTCTCCGGAAACGCTTCCTGTTGCATTAAAGATAAACGAGCTGAGAAGACAGAGAGGAATGGAAGAGATAGATATTGTTAATATAGGGTATATTCTTGCAGATGATAAAATACCCATCTCTTCAACAAGGATAATAAAAGGAGAAATTGATATCCACGGCCATTTGAGACCACATACAAGGACATGATTTATAAACTAGTTTTTACAAGTTATGCCCATGGGCAGATTATTCAACGATATGGACAAACAGATATTTGATAAGCTTGCACCGGAACTTAGTGGAAACATCATGTCTTCTGCAGGACACAAATATCCCTTCATACTCAGACCATTATCACACAAGATTGCAGAAGATGGCCGTGATTTTCGGGCAAGGATGGAGAAGCTGAGTAAAGAAGAGATGGAATACCTTTTCCAGCTTGCTATGGAAGGAAAAGAGGACATACGATCACTTGAAGAGGAAGATATAGATACTTTTATGGAACTTGTTGAAAATAAAATCTCAGCAAAAGAGATGAAAGAACTAAAAGCTAAGCTGGGAATGGCATAATGAAGCCATCAAGACTTCTCTTTGGAACAGCAGGCATACCTAAGAGTTCAAATAAAAGTGATAGTATCAATGGTATCGGGAAAATAAGAGAACTTGGGCTTGACTGTATGGAGCTTGAGTTTGTCCGCGGGGTCAGGATGCAGGAGGAGACTGCAAATGCAGTGCGTAGGAAGTCACTGCAGGATAAGATACGGTTAAGTGTGCATGCACCATATTATATAAATCTCAATTCAGCAGAACCTGAGAAAGTACAAGCAAGTAAAGACCGGATATATGAATCTGCAAGAATTGGAGAGCTTTGTGGCGCAAAGGACATTGTTTTCCATACAGCATATTACCACAAAGATAACATTGAAAAGGTATATGAGAAAATCGATGGTATTCTAAGAGAACTTATCTATAGACTTGATAGTGAAGGCATAGATGTGACTCTTCGTCCTGAAACCATGGGTAAAAAAACTCAGTTTGGAAATATTGAAGAGATATTAAGACTTTCCAGTGAAAATTATAATAGTATTAATAAAAATAATAACATTAATATATTGCCATGTATTGATTTTGCACACTTACATGCAAGATCCGGTGGTGAGGAAAACAGTTATGACCACTTTGCCTCTTATCTGGAACTTGTTGAACGAAAACTTGGAGCTGAAGGGGTGAATAACATGCATATGCACGTCTCTGGAATAGAATATAGTGGAAAAGGAGAGAGAAGGCACCTCAATCTTGATGATTCCGATCTCAGATATGTAGAACTGCTCAGAGCACTTAAGGATTTTTCTGTTAAGGGGCTGCTTATATGCGAAAGTCCGGATAATGAAAATGATGCATTAAAACTTAAAGATGTATATAGCAGGCTGTGATCAAAAAGAGTATTTTTACAAAGAAATGAAAACTTCATCATTCTATTTTTCTGACACTACCATTGATAACCCCCACATGTATATTTATCCCACTCTTTTGTATATACCCCTTGATCCTTTCAACTGTATGATCCACCATTCCACCATGCGTTAGTATAAGACAACGCTGTCCGGATAATGCATTGAGTATGGACCTGTCTATAACGCCAGAGTTGATATCAGTGTATATGTCATTCATTTCTGCGATTACCTTACTTTTCTTACCCATGGCACCGACAGATTCTATCCCATCTCTTTTCATTATCCCCAATATTTCCTCATTATCGTATCTGGATGTATCGTATATAAGAATCGAACCTGCCCTCAGGGCCTTTCTGTCCATTTCCACTATTGCAAGCCCTTTGTCGTGTATATGAAGAACCTTGCAATTAGCTGCTTCATACATAGAATCCTGAGCAAATTCACCATAAAGGATACCCATATTTATACTATCGCCTTCCTTTACCTCAGGAGGGACATCGACCCATAGAAGGTGTTGTGGCCTAAGAGCATGGACGAGGTCGGGTATATCACGAGGAGACCTTGCAGCATGAGCAATCCCCCGTTTTCTTATCTCCTCGTATATCTCAAGTGTCATAGGTCTTTTAAGGTAGGCTTGTTTGAGCTTTTCAGTTTCCCTGAATATCTCCTCAGGAGTTCCTTCACTTATCACCTTGCGATCATTCATAAGAAATACATAATCAGCCCAGCTGTATGCAAGGTCCACATCGTGGGTTGATATGATGATTGTCTTGCCAAAATGATTCAATTCATTAAGCAGATCCATAATCTCATCCGCACCCACCGGGTCAAGATTGGAAAGAGGTTCATCAAGAACTATTACCTCCGGATCCATGGCAACAACACCTGCTATTGCAACCCTTTTTTTTTGTCCTCCACTTAAAAGATGAGGGGGTTTATCCTTCAAATGGGTCATTCCAACATATTCCAGAGTATCCACTACTATCCTATCAACTTCCTCCCTGGAATAATCCAGATTTGTGGGTCCAAATGCAACATCCTGATAAATGGTCGGAGCAAACAATTGATCATCAGAGTTCTGAAAAACAATACCCACATTCTTTCTCAATTCCCTGAGAGGTTTTGAACTATATCCTATTGGACTCCCATGATAGAGAACTTCACCTTTATCAGGACGTAGTGTACCGTTAAGTGTTAAGAAAAGAGTAGATTTACCAGAGCCGTTACGACCCACAAAGGCTATCTTCTTAGCTTTGTCTATTTTAATATTAATTTCATCAAGGGCCAGGGTACCATCAGGATAGGAGTAGCTTAGATTCCTTGTTTCCAGAATTACCATTTTTCAAACCTCATAGAGATATTTTGGAGCCACAGGTTTACAGCCTGATCCCTTACCATGTGAGAAGATAATCACCAAGTATTAACATTTGCCTTGGAATATGGATTAATATGTAATGATAAATAAACATAACGTTTCCTACTATAGATAATTAATGTTGCTGTAACAACTAATGCACATTAGATCACTATACATATACTATAACCTTACATTCCCACAACTAAACAAATAGGAATAAACAGAATCATGAAAAGAGATATCTATTATCTATATATGCGTTAGCAGGTTTGACTATCTGTTAAGTATCACAAGGATACAGTACATATTTGAATGGTTCTCTGGTGGATCCTGCTCACTGCCACATAATGCACGCTCATTTGGATAGGCAATATCTTCATACAGACATATACTTGCAGCTACGCCCATCTCACACAGAACCTCAGCGACTTCCTTGGGACCAAAGGTGGCTGCGGGTAGCATAAATATATTCTTTTCCAGGCCAATTTCCCGGACAAGTTCCTGTTTTGCAGGTTCAGGGTCCCTACCGTGCGCCGTAATCATGGCCATGTTTGACATCTCAACATGAAAGCGTGCACATGCTGCCTGTATAGAAGATATTCCAGTGATTATCCTGTCCTTGTCCGTAGCAAATTTCCCAAGACCTGAGAACATAGGGTCACCAGTTGACAACACTACTGCATCATCCGGCAAAAGATGAAGGGTCTTGTAGTCCTTAATAAGGTGAGCTTCACATTTAATGAAACTTTCTGCAATTTCAATGGAGCGCCTGGAACCGTAAATAACCGATGCACTGCTTATTGCTTCCATGGCTTCCTGGGTCAGCATCCCGGGCCCAACACCTACACCTACTATTATCATGTACCAACCTCACTATCCATTAACACCGCACCATCCCTGTCAACAACAACCACACGGGCACCTTTTGCTTTTTTCACAGCCATATCAAATGCCTGTTGAATACGTGGATTCTGGGCTTGAACCTCGATCATCTCAACAACTGTGGCAAAACCACTGCCTTTGAGCATATCCGGATTACCCCATTTTAATACCAGCCCGGGAAGACCACAAATGATTACATCCCCATGTGCTGCCTCCAGAGCTTCTGATATTCTGCTACCGGCAAGAACTACAGTGTGATCAGGGAAAAGCATCGTTGAATATCTAATACCGATCCTGCCTGTGGTCAGTACTACCTTATCAGAGCACCTTATAAGGTCACCTTTCATTTCACCCAGGTGATCGTTCCATGGTTCAACAAAGCCTGTTGTCCCAAGTATAGAGATACCATCCATGACACCTATGCGACTATTTAAAGTCTCCTTGGCAATTTCCTTTCCTTTTGGCAGATATATTGTAACCTCTGAACCCTTAAGGCCAAGTTCCTCAACTGCCTCCTTTACAGATGCCCTGATCTGTTCCATAGGACGTGGATTGATAGCAGGTTGCCCTTTTTTAGATTCAAGACCACTACGAGTGACAATTCCTATACCTTCCCCTGCATAGATTGTAATACCTTCCGTCTCCTTGGCATCTGCAACGAACTCAATACCCCGAGTGATGTCGGATTCATGGTCGTTGTTCATCTTCTTTGCAATAGCATGTCCCTTACTTCCTGTGACATTGAGCTCCGCACGAAGTCCCACTGGAGTGGGTACAGAAATATGAGTAACAGGACCTGCTAGGGAAAGAACTGCTGCCTTTGCAGCCATTGCTGCTGTGGTCCCGGTAGTATATCCTCTCCTTAGCACAGAACCATCGCTCAGAACCACGAGCATTCCATTCTTAATACCTGCTTCAAGCTCATCACGTGGCATTTTAGAGCGGTCCAGCCATTCGTCAGGGATTTTGGATTTATTTACCGGGTCGATCATCTCTGGTCAATTGTAATTAATACTTTTAAAATCTACCGACTCTATCAGGTCCTTTTGAACATCTTTGCCAGTTCCTCCCTGCTAAAAGTTAACATTGTTGGCCTTCCATGCGGACACGTATAAGGATTCCTACACTTCACCAGCTGATGAACGAGTTCCTCCATCTGCTGTAAACTACATACATTCCCCGCCTTTATGGAGGCCCTGCATGCCATACTACTGCAAAGGTTTTCATAGATCTCTGTATCCCCCTTCAATTTTCCAACCGAGAACAGATCAGATATAATGTCATATATCACATCTGTGTTCTCAAGTTTGCCAAAGATACTTGGGACCGTGGTCACAACGTAGCTCCTTGCGCCAAATTCAGAAACAGAGAAACCAAGCTTTTCAAGCTGAGGAATGAATTCCTCTATAATTGCTTTATCTTTCTGGCTAAGATCAAGAGTAACAGGTGTTATGAGCTCCTGCCAACCCCTATCCTGTTGTTTTAGCAGTTGCTCATACATAATACGCTCATGTGCTGCATGTTGGTCCAAAAGTATAAGCTGACCATCCAGCTCACATAATATGTAAAGTTCAGCATATTGACCGTACACATTAATGCTACAAGTATTAAATGGGCCTGATAAACTTACTTTTTCATCAGGGACCACACTCATCTGCATCCTCTCACTTTTTTTCAGTCGGCGCTGGGTGTCTTTAGCAGAATAGTGATAAGAAGCTTTGTTTTCATTTATGGCAACATCCGCAAGTATTGAAGCAGTGTATTGATCCTCTGAGAAAAAACTATCCCCGGTAATCTCATCCTTTGTTACAGGTACTTTATTTACATGATCTGCTGTAGTATCGTTGGACTTATAAACCTTTACAAGTTCTTTTCCAGTCAAGTGGACCTGAGAATTGGTATTCTTTTTCTTCACGTCTGCCTGAGGGATCAGTGATTGTTTTTCAAGGGCATGTTCAATAGCAGATGTCACAATGGCTTCTATATCCCTCTCATGGCTTATTCTGACCTCTCTTTTTGCTGGATGAACATTAACGTCCACATTAAAAGGATCTATTACAAAGTTCAGGAAAGCTGCAGGATAGCGTCCTTTTGGAAGAAGGGTATAATATCCAAGACGAATAGCATTGCTGAGCTGACTTGAAGAGATTGGCCTTTTATTTATAGAGAGCAACTGCATGTCCTTTCCACTTCTTGTAAGCTCTGGTTTTGATATGTACCCGTAAATACTGATAAGATCGGATTCATACTCCACGGGAACCAGGGAGCGTGCTATATCCGCACCATACAGGTGAACTATACTATCCAGTAATCCTACTGATGAAGGAGACCTTATGATAGCCTTACCATCAATAATGAGTGTAAAGGAAACATCCGGGTGTGCAAGACAGTTTCTGGAAACTACATCAACGATATGCGAGATCTCTGTTCTTGCACTTTTTAGATATTTTTTACGTGCAGGAGTGCTGTAAAAAAGGTCATTTACAATTACACTTGTACCAACTGCAGTGCCAACAGGGCTTATATTCTCTATACCATTACTTTCAACTACAACCTTAGTGCCTTCCAGCTCCCCCTTCTGTCTGGTAACGAGTTCAACCCTCGAAACCGAGGAGATCGATGACAGAGCCTCTCCACGAAACCCCATGGTGAGTATCTTATCAAGGTCCTCTATACTGTTTATTTTACTGGTTGCATGTTTTTTAAAAGCTATGGAGGCATCAATATGGCTCATTCCAATACCATCATCCACAACAAGAATGCTTTTAGTGCCATACCCCCTTATTTCCACTCGAACATCGGATGCATTAGCATCAATTGAGTTCTCAGTGAGTTCCTTAACTACCGATGCAGGGCGCTCAATTACTTCTCCTGCTGCTATTTTATTGATAGTTGATTCATCAAGTAACTTTATTCTGGAAACCATTGAATCACATGGATCACTGCTCATTCCTTAATTTCGCCTCCACATAATTTGTCCCTTAGTTCGCTAAGTTTGTTAAGTGCCTCAATTGGAGTCATAGAGTTCAGATCAATGTTCTCAATTTCATCAAGCACAGGATCTTTAACATCATTATTTCCCGGCTCAGCATATGAAGCGCTTTGGTCGAACAATATCAGTTGAGTATATTTGGCACTACTGCGCTGTTTTTTCCTGCTTTTTTTACCATCAGCACTTATGAAACACTCATTCTCTATATCATTGAGTATATCTCTTGCCCTGGTAGTTACAGCATGTGGTACACCCGCAATCCTTGCAACGTGGATACCATAACTTCTGTCAGTGGCCCCGGGAACTATCTTGCGAAGAAATACAAGGTTGTCCCCGTCCTCCTTTACAGCAATGTGATAATTTTTCACACGCTTAAGGTTTGTTACTACATCAGTAAGCTGGTGATAATGTGTTGCAAACAGCGACCTCACACCCACCCTTGCTTTGTTGTGGATGTATTCCACAACAGCCTTTGCAATACTATAGCCATCATATGTACTGGTGCCCCTGCCTATCTCATCCAGCAGCACCAGACTCCGGGGAGTGGCGTTGTTAAGTATGTTTGCAAGTTCTACCATCTCGACCATGAAGGTACTCTGTCCACTTGCAAGGTCATCAAATGCCCCAACCCTTGTGAACACACGGTCAACAATACCAATAGAAGCATGAGATGCAGGAACAAAAGAACCAGCTTGTGCCATTATCACTATCATGGCTATCTGCCTCATGTATGTGGACTTACCAGCCATGTTAGGTCCTGTTATAAGCTGAAACTGGTTTTCGGAGCAGTCCATTTCCGTATCGTTTGGAACAAAACCACCTGGAACTGTGCCCTCAATCACAGGATGCCTGCCATCCCTTATGAGTATCCGGGTGTCCGGAGTTATCGCAGGTCTTACATAGTTGTTGTTTGCAGCAACTTCTGCCAGGTTAGAAAGCACATCCAGCATGCCGATAAGAACGGCTATCTCCTGTAATTTTCCGGAGTGATGTGCAACTGTGGAATTTACCTCACATAGCAGATCATACTCCAGGGCTGTTATCTTCTCTTCTGCAGACAGGATGGCGCTTTCACGATCCTTCAGCTCAGGAGTGTAAAACCTCTCTGCATTTGTCATGGTCTGCTTTCTTATATAATCATCAGGGACTTGGGATATATTGGCCTTTGTGACCTCAAGATAATAACCGAATACCTTGTTGTAGCCCACCTTCAAAGACTTGATACCTGTTCTGTCACGCTCCTTTTGCTGGAACCTGGCAATCCATTGCTTACCATTTTTTGACATGTCCAAAAGATCGTCCAGCTGTTCATTGTAGCCAGACCTTATCATGCCTCCATCCCTTACACTTAAGGGCGGTTCTTCAACTATTGCATTGCCTATAAGTCCAGCAAGCTCATCAAGTTCTCTGAAAGAGGATAATTGTAACACTATATCCCCAAGAAGAACCACTTCCTTGCATTCCCGTAAAGAATCAAGGAGAAGAGGAACAGCTTCAAGAGAGCGTTTTAAAGCCACAAGGTCTCTTGCATTTGAGTTACCGTACATGACCCTGCCAACAAGTCGTTCCATGTCCTTTACAGATGCAAGATGAGCACGGATGTCAAAGCGTACAAGTGTGTTATCATAGAGCCAAGCAACAGCATTTAGTCTTTTATTGATAGCATCGACTGATATAAGAGGCTTCAGGAGCCATTTCTGCAGGAGCCTCTTTCCCATGGGTGTATTTGTTTTGTCGAGTACACCTATTAAAGAGGAATAGTTTCCCTCTCCCCTTACATTCTTTATGATCTCAAGATTTCTAAGGGTGATTGAATCCAGCACCATGAAATCGGAATCAAAATATGTCTTGATGGATTGCACCTGTGAAAGTTCCCTCATCTGGGTATCTGTGGCATAGCTCAGAGCTGCACCTGCAGAGGAAACAGCAGATTTGAGCTCATTAAAACCCATTCCATCCAGAGTGGATACTCTGAAATGTTTTTTAAGGACCTCTTCAGCCTTGCCAATATCAAAGCTATTCTCCTCAGATTCATGGATAATGACATTCATTTCCCTTAAACGATCAGACAGACAGGCATCCTGTAGAAGGTAAGATGGCATGATACACTCAGATGGACCCATGCGTGCAACCTCACTTGCTATCCTGTCATAAGGTTCACTGTCTGTGAATTGTGTTACGAGGAACTCCCCAGTAGATATATCTAGAAAGGAAATTCCATATTGTCCCTTTTCACCATATAGGGCCATAAGATAGTTATTCCATGCCTCATGGAACATTGCAGAATCCATTGTAGTTCCCGGGGTAACAACCCTCACTACCCCTCTTTTGACAACACCTTTTGCTTTCTTTGGGTCTTCAAGTTGCTCACATATTGCAACCTTATAACCTTTTTTAACCAGCCGTGGAAGATAGTTGTCAATTGCATGATACGGGATACCTGCAAGTGGCATCTTTTCCCCTTCTCTACCCTTCCCCCTGGTGGTAAGGGTAATATCAAGCTCCTTTGCAATGGTCTTCGCATCTTCTCCGAAGGACTCGTAGAAATCTCCCATCCTGAAGAATATGAGAGCGTCCTTATGCTCTTCCTTGACTGCATAATACTGCTGCATAGCAGGGGTTATCTTTTCCATATTGAATCACGTAAAATTACTGTTGCCAATTATCTGGCTGTTAGTATTTTTGCTTTTTGCATTGGCAAGTAAAAATACAAAAATTATATGTCACCCTTAAAACAATTATTGTCAATGATCGAGACTGGAACATTAAACCCTGGTACATTGAACACGACTATGGGTTTTACTGCCTACGCCCTGGTATTCATACTGGCAGCTGTTCCATGGTTTGAGATACTTATAGTGATACCACCCGCAATTGCAATGGGTCTTGACCCTTTTATAGTTTCTTTTCTGGCATTTACAGGAAACATGGCAACCGTCCTTCTTCTAATATTTGCACACCAAGCCTTGCATACCCTATGGAAAAAGTTCAGAGTGAACAAAGATAGCCCAGAGAAAGCTCATGTTCCTTCCAAAAGGAGAAAAAAAGCAATTAGTCTGTGGAACAACTACGGATTGCCAGGAGTTGCAATGATGGGACCGTTGATACTTGGAACACATTTTGCTGCATTGATTGCCCTAAGCCTTGGTTCTGAAAAGTACCCTGTGGTCTTCTGGATGATGATCAGTCTTTTCATATGGACAATACTAATTACTGTTGCTTCATATCATGGGATCGAAAGCCTTAGATGGATGCTTGACATTGCATATCAGTGAAACTCCCATGTTTTTTGAAGGTTATGTGAATTAAATATCACATAATATTCCATACAACTATCAACACTTTCAAAGTAAAAAGAAAATTCGATTACGTTCCCAAAAGTTTCTTTGTGATAGTTGCAACATGTTTTCCCTGAAATTTTGCGATATCAAGCTCATTCTGACTCGGCTTTCTTGTATTGGCACCACTACCTGCTATAGTAGAGGCACCGTATGGACTGCCACCCGTAATATCAGAGAGGATAGATTGTCTTTTATCAGAATAGGGGACGCCCACAATGACCATACCATGATGTAGAAGAGTTGTATGGAAGCTAAGTATAGTTGACTCCTGGCCGCCGTGTTGTGTGGCACTTGAAGTGAAAACACTTCCCACTTTGCCGATAAGACTACCTTTTGACCAGATACTTCCAGTACTGTCAAGGAATGCACGCATCTGTGCAGCCATCATTCCAAACCTTGTTGGAGTTCCAAATATTATGCCGTCTGCCTCTGTTAAACTCTTTGCGGTTGCAATTGGAATATGTTCAAATTCTTTCTTGGAACTAGTGGCTCCCATCTTATCAAGTATCCCTGAAGATAAGGTTTCTTCCACCTGATATATCTCAACCTCTGCACCTTTTACTTCCCTTACTCCCTGTGCAACTGCTTCTGCCATTTTGTAGTTGTGACCGTAAAGACTGTAGAATATGATACATATCTTCATACAAAACCTCTTTTTTGATAATATGATTTAGTGTACACTATAAATAAAAACCTATATATGCATTTTTATCAAGCCAGAAAATAATAATTAACCCAATATGTCTAATAAATGATATCAAAGAGATATAATAATGGAAACTAAAACAAAGTTTTGGCTTACATAAGATAGGAAACCCATCATATGAGAAGGCAAGGTTGCCTTTCTCAAGACAATTGATGAGGAAGGATTAACTTCGCAAAGCCTGTAAAAAATGAACCTATCCGAAAATCATGCTGGGAATGTGTTGAACAAAATGAGTGAAAGGATTAGTAGAGATGCTGTTCGTACAGCAAGAGGGGGAAGCGACCAGGGCATACTCCTTATAGAATAGGGACGCAGGGATATAAATGAATATGAGATGAAAAGGAAATTTCTCGGTCAGACAATGGAAGATGGGAGTTCATGGGAGAATATCGGCTTTATTATATCCGCACGCAATAAGATCCCTTCAAAGGTTGTTAGTGTGGATGAAAATGGGCTTGCTACCAGTTTATGCTTGATGTTGAACCTTCAATACTCACATCAATAATCACTTCTGAAACTGTGCAAAGATTGAATCTAAAAGAGGGAGACAAAGTCTTTGCAACCATTAAACCCACTGAAGTCCTAATCTGGAAGGACATCGACAGGTAATAGAACTCCTGTGTAACTATTGTTCAAAAAGTGTATATACTATAAGGAATTATTTTTATATAGTTAATGGTTCCTGGCTATATAAGTAAATAAATAGCCGTATCAAGAACTACAGCATGTGGTACTTATGACAAAAAGCGATGACTTTTCCTGGAGGAATGGGCGGATAAAAAATAATGATACCCTTGGAAAAATCGTTAGTATACCTTTACAGGAAGATACCGATAAAGAGACATCAGAGAATCTAACTTATCCGGTTGAGCAAAATGGGATAATTGTTGATGAGTTCAAAGAGAAGGTTACAAAGGCCCTCTCAAAAGAACTGCATAAAAAGAAATGATGACAGAGGATATATAGTTTCGGTCAGCATTTATCTTTGAGCTTCATTTAAGCAAACTTCTGCTTGTATATCCCATAGATAATGAAAGGAATAAGTAGAATAGCAAATGCACTTTTTATCCCGGGAGCAATCATATCGCTTGCACTGCCAACGATAGAGCTTACTTCAATATCCATTTTAAAGTAAATTGCATCAAGAAGGAGACCAAATCCCAGTGAGCATGTTGCTATCATTCCAAGATAGATAGTAACACTTCTCTTTCCCAGAAACTTTGCAACCATAGTTATGGTTGCTGCATTGGTAGCAGGTCCTGCCAGAAGGAACACAAAAGCCGTACCAGGGCTCATACCTTTTGCTATCAATGCAGCGGCAAGTGGTGTAGAGGCGGAGGCACATATGTAAAGTGGAATTCCCACAGCAAGCATTATGAGCATAGAGAAAATTCCCCCTCCAAGATAATCACCGATCAGGTCAGCAGGTATTAGATAGGATATGATCCCTGCAAGGAGTATACCTAACATCAGCCATCCTGATATATCTCCAAGAAGTTCAATAAAGGAATACCTGAATGCTTCCTTGAACCTCTTGATAATAGACAAGCCTTCGATTTTTGGAAGGTCAGGATTGCATGAACATGAGCTTTCATTGCATGCCATTAAAGGTATTATATCCATACTTTTCTTTTTGACGCTGTTCTTTTGACCATTGGAAGAGAATGTTTTTATTCCCTCATCAGGCCTATGACCAAGGATATTTTCCGTTATCCCAGTTGCAAGCGCTGTGAACATGCTGGCAACAGGTCTGAACACTGTCATGACAGGATCAAGCAACGCATAGGTTATAGCTACAGAATCAATGCCAGTTTCCGGTGTAGATATAAGAAATGAAAGTGTTGCACCTTTGGTAGCTCCTCTGTTCTTCAGTGAAAGAGCCGTGGGGACCACACCACATGAACAAAGAGGAAGAGGGATACCAACTATCGATGCATTGAAAGCTGATCTGAACTTACCTGCAGACTCCCCCAGATACCGGAGTATTTTTTCATCCGGGACAAGAGCATGTAAAATCCCTGCAACAACAAACCCCAGAAAAAGATAAGGTGCTGCCTCTTCAAAGAGATGCCATGATTCCATGAGAACGCCTCTTATAATCGACAATACATTATCTAACATAGAAATCACCTTAATAGCAAAAATATCAAATCCTATATTTTCATCCGCATTTAAATGTTAATGAATGAACACATAAATGCATTTAAGACCTGAGAATGATTTTTGCTAAACCGAAAATGTTTAAGTTCTGCTAATATTGCTTATTCTTATATATGAATATACCCCGAAATTACTTTATTAAATAAAAAAATGAAGAAATAGCCAAGGACGATAACACAATAAGGTCCATACCTTTAAATGCCATTATATGTACCGACGTACGTCCTGTACCACGGTAACAACGGCTTTCCATTGCAAGGGAAACATCTTCTACTGAACGAATTGAATTATTAATGAGAGGTACAGAAAAAGCTAATATGGTTTTGAAAGGGTTTTTCTTAACATTAAGTCCACGTGAGAGCTGTGCATCCTTCAGATCTTTGAAATTATCATACATCAATGGCACAAAATAAATTGAAAAAGACATCATCATTGCTATGTCATGTGATGAGACACCCAGATATCTAAGTGGCAAGGGACGCAGAAGTCTCTCAAGCCCTGTAGTTATCATAGAAGGAGATGTAGTCGCTGTAAGTAATGCTGCAAAGAGCAACAGGAAAACAAAACGTGATACAAGTAGTGTACCAAGTATAAGGCCTTCATAGCTTACAGTTAACCATTTTATCCGGAATGTATGAGTACCATCTGTAAACAGAAGTTGCAACAGGAAGATCAATACAAAGAACAAGAGCATTGGCCTTACAGACCTTATAAAGTGCATAAAAGGTATCTTGCACATAGTTGCCAGGAACATGAACAGAAATGTAAAAAATAAAATGTGTGCAAGTGAGGATAAATTAAGGATGTATATGCTTGCGACCATAAGGGCAACTAGCTTTGTACGTGGATCAAGCCTGTGAAGTAATGAATCTCCTGGAACGAATGACAAAAAAAGACTATTCATTTCTTTTACCATCCACGTTCAAGAGGGCTTTTTTTATCTGCAGCAGAGCATCGTCAACAGAAAAAACATCTTCGCTCACATCCATACCTGCAGTCTTAAGATCCTTCATCAGGGAAGTGATATCCGGAAGCTGTAAAGAGGACGAAGTAGAAAAAATGTATTCCTTTGGAGTACCAATAAAATCGATCGATCCACTATTTAACATCATTATCTTTTCTGCAAATGATATCATTTCTGATATCTGATGGGATACAATGATGATTGTGACTCCTGATGCTTGCAGTTCCTTAAGTGTTTTGAGCATCATAGAGCGGTTCTCAGGATCAAGACCTGAGGTGGGCTCATCCAGTAAGAGATATTCAGGCTTCATTGCCATTACACCTGCAAGCGCAACAAGTCTCATCTCTCCTCCGCTAAGACTGAAAGGAGATACTGAGGAAATTGATCCATCAATCCCTGTAAGGTCCATTGCATATCTTACATGGTCTTTTAGCTCATTATCTTTAAAGCCAATATTTGAAGGTGCAAAGGCTATATCCTCATAGACAGTTTTTGCAAACAGTTGTTTTTGTGGATGCTGTAGCAGAAGACCAACTTTCGATCTTATTTTTTTATTACCTGCATCCAATCCGTCCACTGTGACAGAACCAGAATGTGGCCTCAGAAGACCATTCATATGGCGCAGCAGAGTTGTCTTCCCGCAACCTACCTCTCCACCTATAAGAACAAACTCACCTTTATCGATAGAAAAACTTACATTTACAAGGGCATCTCTTTGAAGTGATGTACCCCTATTATAACAAAAAGATAAGTCCTTTACATTAATTGACATAAAGCCTCCATTAGTTCTTCCCTTGATATTGGCAAACGGATAGGTTCTATGACTTGTTCAGAGCATAATCTCCTTGAGAGTTCAATTATAGGAGGGAGATATATACCAGAATCCAGGATATTCTCCTCGTTTAGAAGTTTCCTTGGATTGTCATCATGAATTATGCGACCTTTATCCATTATAATAAGACGATCAGCAAAAATAAGTTCTTCAAGTCGATGAGTCACATATACAATAGTAACTCCTTTATTATGCAGTTGTTTTATAAGTTTAAGCACTTCCTCACTTGCAACAGGATCAAGCATTGAGGTTGCCTCGTCAAACAATATTAATTCGGGCTCCATAGCGAGAATCGAAGCAAGTGCTACTTTTTGTTTCTGGCCGCCGCTCAGTGCTCTTGGAGTGTGATCCTTATATATGTACATACCTACAGCTTTAAGGGATGTGTCTACACGACCACATATATCCTCATGTGAAAGGCCAAGGTTCTCAGGACCAAATGCAACATCCTCCCCAACGGTCATCCCAATGAACTGTGATTGAGGGTCCTGGAACACCATACCTGCTATCTTACGTATGCCAATTATAGAATCATTGTCCATTGTATCCATACCCATGACATTGACATTTCCCTGCAATGGAAGCAGAAGACCGTTTATGAGTCTTATGAGAGTGGATTTTCCACTGCCATTCCTTCCAGCTATTCCTATGAATTCCCCTTTTTTTATTTCCAGGGAGACCGAATCAAGTGCATAGTCATTTTCATTGTAGCAGTAGCTTACATTGTTTAACTGAATCATATAAAACACATCAAATGGAGTATCTGGATGCTACAAATGCAGATATCAGCAGTTTGAGAATATCTCCCGGTACGTAGGGAACAAAACCTATAGCCAGCGATTCAGAAAGAGTTAGGTTTGCAATGTTTATGAGCTGTATTATACCAAACAGATATATGAATAAAAGCCCCAGTAGCATGAAGATGGCATTCATATGGAAATGCTTTCTTCCATACCGATCACACAGAGCCCCTACAAAAAAAGCACCAGCTATAAAGCCCACTAGATAACCTCCTGTAGGGCCAAATATCATACCCAGGCCGGAGCTACCACCTGAAAATACTGGCAATCCTGCAATCCCAAGAAGTAGATAGACTATAACACTTATTGTTCCCCACCTTGCACCCAGCATTGCTCCTGCCAATAATACAAAAAGTATTTGAAGCGTGACAGGAACAGGACTCATAGGTAAAGGTATCTTTATGTATGCCCCAACTGCCATCATAGCAGCGAACATGGATGCGAATACCATCATCCTTATCTTGTTTTTGTCGTAATTCAATTCATCTTTCATATCAACACCTATAATAAATTAAGTGATTGTAGTAAAAAATGATTTTTCCTCTTATCAACAGACAAGAGCATATAGTAAAGCATATATGTTAACAATTGTGCCTATGCAAGGTTTACATTAAATATAAAACTTATGTCTGATAGGTATCACAGAAAAATAGAACATGTATATCCTGGAAAAACGTGATAAAAAATGAAAAAAATTGTGCTTGAATACAAATAAAGTTAAATGTGCAGGGTTATTCCTGCACTAATCGATCATTCCATATCCATATCAGGGTTCGGCATTCCTGGTGGCATTGCCCCACCCTTGTTGCCTGCAGCTACAACATCATCGATCCGCAGAATCATAACAGTTGCCTCTGTGGCTGCATTGATGGCCTGTGTCTTTATCCTTAATGGCTCTATTACACCAGCCTTGTGCATGTCCACCACCTTTCCGGTAAAGACATCTAGACCCATGTGCATATTACCCTGCTCATGCTGTGATCGCAGGTCCACTAACTTGTCTATTGGGTCAAGACCTGCGTTCTCAGCAAGTGTCTGGGGTATTATCTCAAGAGCTTCTGCAAATTTGTCTACTGCAAGTTGTTCTCTACCTTTAAGTGACGAGGAGTAATCCCTCAGCCTTAATGCAAGTTCTATTTCTGGTGATCCCCCACCTGCGACAACATTCTGATCTTCCAAGGCCACGCCAATGACACACAATGCATCATGAAGGGCACGATTCAGACTATCAACTATGTGGGCAGTACCACCATGAAGCATCAATGATGCCGTCTTTTCTTCCCTGCATCCAAGGAGGAAGGTCATCTTTGATCCGTGAAGATCACGTTCCTCTACAAGTTCAGCAGACCCGAGGTCCTCTGACCTTATATCTGTGACATCCTGGAAAAGAGTTGCACCTGTTGCCTTTGAAAGCTTTTCGAGATCACTTTTCTTAATCCTTCTGCATGCATATATTCCGGCCTTCTCAAGATAGTACTGAGCAAGATCATCAATTGCTTTCTGGGAGAAGACAACGTTTGCACCACTGGCAACGATCTTATCAACCATCTGCTTGACCATTTTCTCTTCCTGTTCCACAAATAGCTGCATCTGGTCAGGTGATGTTATCTTGATCTCTGCATCCTTCTCGATCTTCTGGAACTCTATACCAAAGCTTGCAAGAAGGATCTTTGCGTTCTCTACCTTACGGGGCATATTGGACCTGACCCTTTCTTTATCAATTACAAGTCCTTTGATAACTTCAGTGTCAAGTATGCTTCCACCTTCGCGTTTCTCGATAGTGATATCGTTAACATCGACCTTAAGTCCCTCATCGGTTTCCTCAGCAACTGAAAGTACTGAATCTATAGCGATATCTGCCAGGAAATCTTTGTATTCTCCTGCAGCTTTGCCTGTAAGTGCAGTTTTTCCAATTTTACTCAGGGTTTCCCTGTCATCCCTGGAAACATCTATGGCTATAGTCTTTAACATTTCAACAGCTTTCTTTGCTGCATGCCTGTAACCTGTTGCTATGATAGTTGGATGAACTCCTTTGTCTATGAGCTCCTCTGCCTTTGTCAGAAGTTCCCCAGTGAGTACTGCTGCAGTAGTAGTTCCGTCACCAACCTCATCGTCCTGCGTCTTTGCTACCTCTACTACCATTTTTGCAGCCGGGTGTTCGATATCCATTTCCATGAGAATGGTTGCACCATCGTTTGTGATAACTATGTCCCCAAGCGAATCCACAAGCATCTTGTCCATACCCTTGGGTCCAAGGGTACTCCTGACCGCTTTTGCGACTGCTTTTCCTGCAAGTATGTTAATGCTCTGTGCATCCCTGGTGCGGGCTTTATTTGTTCTGTTCCCTAAAGCGTACGTAGGCTGTCCTGCCAATTTATAACCTCCTAATGATCACAATGTTCTACAATAGAATTAATGTCAAATGTTGAGTACGAATACTCTTACTGCGCAATCTAAATGCAGGCAGTTCTATATAAAGATAACTGTATCCCGGGTTGTTCACAGTAAAACATAGGAAAGAATAAGGAATTTGCAACATCATTGTTGCATAATATTAAACATGTGAAGAAAACACGAGCATGCTCATGGATATTAATAATGAGAACTATTTAGTCATTTTAACAGAAGCATACATTACTGTATTTCACACAGTTTATTGAGATGATTGATTATAATAGAATATATATACTCACGATAGATTTTTTTATCTGGTATATCAAAGATTGCCATTCCACTTACATTCCATGCTACATTGGATATAACACCTTTCTCTTCCATAACGTCTATAAAATACTTGAGTTGGGATAGATCATCAACTGTTTGCCTCCAATCTCCTTTATAGACATCATGTGAAGATGAGCCTTCTTCGAGTTCAAGCTGCTGCAAAGCGAAGGCATATATCTGGAACATGCGCAGGTCTTCTTTTGACAACTTAATTCGCCCTGCCCTTGCATTCTGGTTCAGGATCTTCTCTAAAAGAGAGATATCAGAAGAACGGAATATACCATTGTTTATTTTATCAGCATATATTTTTATTTCCTGCATATTTTACACCTAAGTTCTTGACCCATATTCAGAAAAGGGAGTACATACAAATAAGTATTGCCCAAAGGCAATGGAAAATGAACAATAAAAGAGAAAAATAGTTATGGTAGCTTAAACTTGCTGCAGCCACAGGACATTTTACAAGTTCAAGCCCATAAGCATCTTATTATATCAATATGAAACCAGCGTCTGTATACACGCATTCTTCACAAAGTCTATCATGTCGCACCTAAGTTCGAACTCCTGTTCAGAAAGATCATCTGTTTCCAGATATCTGCAGAACATCTCTCTGAATTCCACAAATTTCTTTTCATCCTGTTCTTTCATAGATTCCCCTCGAATCCACAAGATATTATATATTCATTTTTTTATTTAATTTAATAATATAAATAAGTATTTATACACTTGTTGATCAGTATACATATAGCACAAAGGACAAATGTGACCATGCGTAAAAGTAAAATTTAATCCTTGTGGTATTATTATTACTATATTGTTATTATTATTATTGTATTGTTATTACTATTGTATTGTTATTATTATATTGTTATTGTTATTACTATGGAATGATATTATGTAAGAAGACACGTCCCGACCGAGGATCGAACTCGGGTCTAAGGCTCCGCAGGCCTCAAGGATATCCGCTACCCTACCGGGACACTTGATTGATGCTCTAATGTCTTTCTTTCATATAAAGATTATTGGTCAAAGCCCTTTAGGTCCTTTGTTCCACAACATAGATGGGTAATCAATAAGAGTTAAATGTTACCAGGATCATTACTGAACATGTCAATGACAATAGGACTTGCAGGAAAACCCAGTGCAGGGAAATCCACATTTTTTAAGGCGGCTACAATGGCAGATGTGGAGATAGCAAATTATCCATTCACAACCATACACGCAAACAAAGGTGTAGCATATGTTAGAAGTACATGCCCTTGTATGGATCGCGATAAGCGTTGCGGAAACTGTTCAGATGGAATACGTTACATACCTATTGAACTCATAGACATTGCTGGCCTTGTTCCTGATGCACATATGGGACGCGGACTTGGAAACCAGTTTTTGGATGAGTTACGACAGGCACAGGCTATAATCCACATAATAGATGCCTCCGGAGGTACTGATATTGAAGGCAACCCCGTGGACATAGGTGACCATGAACCTCTGGAAGATATTGATTTTCTGAATCGCGAAATTACAATGTGGATGTTTAGCATACTTAAGCGCAACTGGGAGAGACTGGCACGTAAGATCCAGGGAGAAGGACTGAAGATAGAACGCGTGCTTGCAGACCAGTTTGCCGGGGCAGGAGTAGATGAAGCACATATCAACTGTGCGCTTAACGAATGTAAGCTTGACAGAGGACATCATACAAAATGGTCAGAGGAAGACCTTATAATGCTCTGTGATACCATCCGTTTAATGAGCAAACCAATGATAATCTGCGCCAATAAAGCAGATATAGCCCCTGAAAATTTTTTAAAAGGCCTTCTTGAACTTGATCAGATAGTAGTATCTACAAGTGCTGCAGCAGAGCTTGCATTAAGGTCAGCAGTAAAAGGCAGGGCAATAAGCTACGAACCCGGTGATGGTGATTTTGTAATAATATCTGAAGAACTTAGTCCTGTCCAGAAAAAAGGACTTGAAAGTGTTCATGATTTAATAAAACATTTGGATGGCACAGGCGTTCAGAAATGTATCAACAAAGCTGTTTTTAAACTACTTGACCTCATTGTTGTTTATCCTGTGGAGGACGAAGGAAAATGGACAGATAAAAACGGCAGGGTTTTACCGGATGCATATCTTATGAAGAAGGGTTCAAGTGCCCATGATCTTGCCTACAAGGTACACTCAGACATAGGGGAAAGGTTCCTTTATGCAGTAGATGCAAAGACAAAGATGCGACTTGGAGAAAAACATGAGCTTAGTAATGGTGACGTTATAAAGATAGTGTCAACTGCAAAATAGAATAACCAAAGAATATCTAGTGTACATGAACATTGTAAATTCGCTGTATGAAAAATACCTGTTGGAACAGGTAAGAAAATACCCTGCACCAGAACATATATCCCTTGTTCTTTCAGAAAGCGATCTTCTACAAAAAGAAGGATTCAAACATCTCAACGAATACATATCCTGGTGTATGCAGATAGGCGTAAGGGTCACAAGCATCCATATAGATGTACTTGATACAGAAGAAGAGCTCAAATCCAAAATGATAGAGAAGATAATAATAAAGCTTCAGGATTTTCTTTCCAGAGATGAAAAGGGTGTTGGATATGAGCTATATCGGGAAAACGGGAAGCTTTGCACAAAAAAGTATGGGAATGAGCTCCAGGTATATATTTCAGTAGATCTTGGAGGACGCAAAGAAGTAACAATGGCAGTTACTTCGATACTGCATGAAGTCAAAGAAGGGAAGATAAAGCCCTCGCAGATAAGTGAGAAAGATATCGAGTCACGTCTGGTAGTTAAACACGAGCCAGATCTATTCATTCGTTCCGGAGGAAAACATCTGTCAGACTTTCTGATATGGCAGTCAATATATTCGGAATACTATTTCACTGATGTGAACTGGCATAGTATCAGAAAACTGGATATGCTAAGGATAGTAAGGGATTTTCAAAAGCGTCAGAGAAGGTTTGGAAAATAGTTGAAATAGTAAAATACAACAAATATACGTTCAAAGGTCTTTGCCCATTAAAATAGCATTGTCATCATAATAATATCCCTCTGTTATCCCGTCTATGCTAAAACCCTTGCTTAAATAAAAGTAGCGTGCAGGTATATTTTTTTCCCGCACTTCCAGAACAATCCTTTCAAAGCCATACAGCCTCAGAAGATCGATACACCAGTCCATCAGTTTGCTTGCTATACCCTGCCGACGATAATTTTTCTGAACAGCAATACTTTGAAGATGAGCTTTTCTCTTATCTTCCGATGAGCCTACTATTATATAACCAAGTACTTTTCCATCATCATATACCAAAAACCCCGGATTGCTCAGATGAGACTTGAAAAGAAAGTCCGGCCATGGAACTCTGAACGAATTGTCCTCTATCTCTACCACATCAGGTATATCCGAAATAAGTGCTCTTCTGATCATCTTTACCATTATGATTCCTTTATAGCATACTAGTGACTATTATTTATAGGATACACACTAAAAAGTTGCCGATGGGATATGGAGTAGTAGTATGCACTAAATGCAGGGAACATGCACAGATAACTGAATTGGATAGTTCAAAGACAATCAAATGCAAAAGATGTAACGCAACACTTTACACAAAAAGACTGCGCATATTATTCACATCAAAAGAGCTTAGTGAAGCAATATCTGCCAGAACACACATACAGGCCAGAATAGTTGAGAAAAAAAAACATATTGGAACGTCTGTTAACAACAAAGGATCAGAGCAAAAATATAGCGTTTTTGGAAAAGATATGGATGATTCCAAGGCCTGTTCCATAAATAGCAGAAAAATACCTGCTGCTACAAAAAAAACAGCTGAAGTGATACGTGAGATACTCTATCAAAACAATAAACTAATGAGCTATGAAAAGCTTAAAGAAATGGCCCTTGAGAGAGATGTCCCGGAAAGAAAATTCGAAGAAATGCTAACACGCCTGTTTCTGGCTGGAGAGATATATTCACCTTCAAAAGGATATGTAAAGATAGTTTGAACTGGTACACTATATGAGAAGATACATGAGATTGGTAATAACAATCTAAACATTTGGCATCTTCCGCATAAGTGTACAAAAAATATATCTAAAAAGATGTATAATAAGTAATGTCTTAATAATCACTTTCAATTGAATATTTTTTACCTGGTATAAATATGTCTGATATAACCCTTGATATTGTGGAGCTGCTTCTCACAGCACAAATATATAACAAATATCCAGATATGGATGTAAATGACCTGCCAAAGGATATACGCAAGCATTACTGGAGCAGAGAACATAGAACAGTTCCAAAACCCATAAGAGTTACTGTAAAAGATATTGAGAAGCTGTCTGGTGCTGATATTGCCAGCAGTAAGATTCGGTCTCTTCCTTTTATAGATATAGATGATATTGAGTTCTCGACAAAGATCACAGCCTTGGATGTTGCTGCAGACTGGTTTCAGAAAAATGATACCAGTTGCGAAAAAATGTCACATAATCCCGTTCTTGCGTTCTATTTCGAGAAAAAAAGCATCATTGGAGCTGATTATAACAGTGCGAGATCGAAGGTACGACCAAAGGAAGTAGACAGAGAATGGATAGAATCCCTTATAGCTGACATTGAAAAAGAAGAGGGCGGATCTGATATGCTCAAGTTGGCACACATAAGTGCACCGGAGGATACCAGACAGACAATTAAGGATTTTGTTCTTACCCATGAACAGGAAGAAGAAACAAAAAAGATCGTAAAGGCAATACAATATCGGGATTATCTCAGGCACATAGGACTTTATGATGTAGGCAAGATCCTGATGGTCGGACCCCCGGGAACAGGAAAGACATCCCTTGCAAAAGCAATGTCTGAACATCTTTCTATTCCGTTTGTAGAAGTAAGGCTTTCAATGATAACTGACCAGTACCTTGGAGAAACTGCAAAGAACATAGACAGGGTTTTCTCACTTGCCAAAAAACTAAGCCCATGTATCCTTTTTATTGATGAGTTTGACTTTGTTGCAAAGACCCGTTCATCTGATGAACATGCAGCCCTCAAAAGAGCAGTTAACACACTGCTAAAGGCTATTGACAATATCAGCCTTACCACAGATGGTGTGCTTCTTCTTGCAGCAACCAATCACCCAAAGATGTTGGATTCTGCTGCATGGAGACGTTTTGATGATATTATGAAATTTCCCCTGCCAGATGTTGAGATGCGTAAGAAGATTCTTGACATTGTCACAAAAGAGATCAAAGGTGATTTTGATACAGCAGAAATAGCATCACTGACACATGGATATACTGGATCTGATCTTCGCATGGTAATCCGAGAGGGGGTCCTTAGTGCACTTGTCACTGAGAGAACGGAACTTACTCAAAAAGATATGTTAAATGCTGTTGCCACCTTTGATGAAAGGGCTGTCATTAAGACAAACGAATATGAAGAATGAAAAGCTCAATGATATTTCAGGATTAGTCATGAGAATCACACTTCTTGGAACGGGAGATGCTACTGGAACACCTGTAATTGGTTGCAATTGCCTGACATGCCAGGATGCCCGTAAGGGGGGAAAAAGTCAGAGAACAAGATGTGCGGTCCTTGTAGAATCGCATTCGGGGGGTGTACTCATAGATACAGGGCCAGACCTGCGCTGCCAGTTGCTGAAAAATGGAACAAAGCATATTGATGGAGTTATATGGACTCACGGACACTATGACCATTTTGCAGGTTTTGCAGAGTTTCACAGAGTACAGTATAATGTTGATGTCTATGGCTTAAAACATACCCTTGAGTATATACTTGATTATCTCCAGTTCCTAAGACCCAGGAAACATGAAAGAGAACTCTACATCCCTTTTGAGCTAATAGGACTTAAGTTCACACTTTTTGAAGTGGTGCATCCTCCTCTAAAAAGATCAGTGGGTGTGATGATACAGGATGACATTACAAAAGTGGTTATCACAGGAGATACACAGAGGGATCTATCAGAAAGAAGCATAGAGACCATAATGGAACCGGACCTTTTAATCGTAGATGCTATAGTTCCCCCCAGCGTGGAAGTAAAAAAGCACATGAACACAGAAGAAGCACTTGATCTTGCAAATGCAATAAAGGCAAAGAAGGTTATATTCACACACCTTAGCCATTTCTTCAAGCCACATGATGAAGCATCCATAGAATACCCCCTAGCATATGACGGAATGGTTATCGATATGCCCTGATGCCTCATTCCTTGCCTTTCTTTTTGGGCAACTTGACCTGTTTTTCAATTCCCTTGCGAATATCCTCAAGCCTTTGTTTCTCTGCCCTGTATCTTAAAAATACATATGCTGAAATAAGTCCAAGAATGATGACAGCTATTGCAAGATTCCTTGGTGCTGATGTTGTGTAGAACTTGACACTGATAAGCTTTGGAATTGGTTCTACTTCAGCGTCGGAATATCTTGCAAGCATGCTCATAAATCCTGATGGTCTGCCATCATTATACCATACAAGGTTCTCACGTCCTGATGTATCATGATAGACAGAGTCAGGAGTTGGTTTGGGTCTGCCGATAAGTGGATTGCCAGTTGTGTATCCTTCGGGCAGAACAAAACGAACGATGGATGGTGGCGTTGTAACGTACATAAAGTCATGTCCCTGGGGTATTGACATTGTATAAGCTACAAAACCAGTAACCGGTTCTTCAAATTCAATGAATACGTTTTTCTGTCCACGGATAACTTTTTCTGATGTCGTGTAGTTGATATCAAGGGATTGCTGCATACGCGAGAAGTCTGTAAATGACTCAGGCATTGAATTAGTATTATGGGTTATTTGCCCTAGTATGACAATATCACTTATTGTTCCTTCACTTGAAGTTCTCAGGCTTTCCATAGGTACGATATTGAGAACTGATTTATTCTCAACCATGGAAACGGCCTTTGTATAACCGTCCTTTGACAGATAGAATGTGTGAACCGGCACGAACTCTTCTTCACCATGCATCCCATTTAGAAAAACATCAAACTCATATTCAGATGGATCAGTAGCAGTATCCCCATCACCCAGAGGTATGATATCATTGATACATCCACCTGTAAGTAACGTAATACCCAGAATGCATAGTGTAAGGATAAGGAATATTTTCATTGCTACAACAATTGAACAATTATATTATCAAATTATCGCTACAAATACAGTGATATGAAAAAAATAATGAGAGATCATACAACCAGTCTTCTCTTCATAAGATTTATAGATATTACAATCAGTATCGATCCAACGATAAGTACCCATATGATCCCAAATAGCAGGGAACTGTCTATTACACCAAATGCCAGAGATCTGATTACGTTAACTATATGCGTAAGGGGTAAAAAGGCTGTTGCAAAGTATTGTACTGGCAAAGGAAGGACATCTATTGGAAAGAATGTGCCACTGAAAAGGAACATAGGAGTAATGAAAAGAAGTACAGGATAATTAATAGACATTATATTCGGCGTAACTGCAGCAAAACACATACCAATAGCAGCAAAAAGCAAGCCACCAAAAAAAGCGAAAGGTATTATAAGTAAAGAATACTTCAGATCTATAAGTCCGAAGATACCTATAACAGGAACCATAATACTTGCATTTATCATACTCCTTGTAGCCCCCCATAAAAGTTCACCTGCTATCACATCATCAATTGTCAGGGGTGTAGCCACAATTGCATCAAATATCTTTTGATAGTACATTCTGACATAGGAGCCATAGCTGCACTCAAAAAAAGAGGCATACATAACAGAAACTGCGATAAGTGCAGGTGCAATGAATACAACATAGGGAACACCATTTATGCTCTCTACGAACTTACCAAGACCAAAACCCAATGCTATAAGATATAGCATTGGTTCAAGCAATGGAGGAAGGAAGTTTAGTTTGATGTCTTTCATAAAAACATCCCTGTTCCTCTGCCAGACCTTAAAGGCCCTTATGCTTATAGAGGGTATCTTCAGATAACCTTGGATATTCATTCCCTTAGCCTCCTGCCAGTCAGTTTAAGGAAGACATCTTCTAGTGTAGCAGGCCTTGCTGTGATTTTCGGGAATGAGCATTCCATAAGAAGATACTCTGATATCTCAGCTGTGTTTGCTGCATATATGTGAACAATGTCACCCATTATCTCATAACTTGCATCCTTTTGCTTTAGACATTCCAGTATCGCCGGATCGTTCTCAGCTTCGATTATATTCGAGCCTATAAACCTCTCAATAACACCGCCGGGAGTTCCCTGAACCAGTATTTTACCATAGTCCATCACCACCAGCCTGTCACACAATTTTTCCACCTCATCAAGATAATGGGATGTAATAACAATGGTAACACCCTGTCTTTTCAGGGATCTTAGTTTTTCCCATATCATGTGACGCGCCTGAGGGTCGAGTCCAACTGTGGGCTCATCTAGTATAAGAATGCGTGGTCGATTAATAAGAGCCCTTGCAAGAACAAGCCTTCTTTTCATTCCACCAGACAGACTTTCTGTCATAACGTCCCTTTTTTCCAGGAGATGTACAAAATCCAGCAGTTCATCTATCCTTTTATCTGCCTCTCCACGTGGAATGTCAAAATATCGTGAATAGACAAGAAGGTTCTCATATACAGTGAAATCACCATCAAGATTGTTTTCCTGAGGTACAACACCCATAAAGGATTTAATCTCTCTGTGATATTTTGTGGTATCCATACCCATTATCTCTAGTTTACCTCTACTTATTGGAGATACACATTGTATCATCCTCATAGTAGTGGTCTTGCCTGCTCCGTTTGGACCCAAAAATCCAAATGTCTCACCTTCCTCAATACTGAAGCTGATATTTTTTACAGCTAGTTGGTCTTTGAAATATTTGTGCAGGTCCTTTGCTATAACTGCAGAGACCATGGTACATCACCGTTTAGCAAGTAAGGATGATTTCTTATTAATGATTTCGATTGGTAGTTCCGGAAAGGAACAGTTCTTCAAATATTTTTTAATGGTAAAGAACATAAAGAATGTAAAAAGAGGATTAGAAAATGACCGAATTAAATAATCTTATTGCAACTGCAAGGGATATGGGATCCTTCTCTACGCTCCTTGATGCAGCAGAAAAGCTCAAGTTGATAGAAAAATACAGTAATGAAGGACTTTTCACCATCTTTGCACCTATAGAATCAGCATTTTCCCCCATACCCGATGAAGTTATCGATGAATCGTTCAATGACCGGACTTACCTGCTTGGAATTATAAATTACCATATAGTTGAAGGTAAATACAACATATCAGACCTTGAAAAGCTCACAGAATTTGAAACTGTAAGCGGAAACAAGCTGAAGATAAATGCCAGGGATGGAATAAAGATAGATACTGCAAACATAATCAAAGGAGATATTGAATGTAATAACGGTGTGATACATGCAATTGATGAAATACTAGTACCTTAGATCCCATCTTCCTTTTCCTTTAAAGAAGAAACAAAACCGTTGATCCGTATCATTGACCTGATAGAAGTGATTCCATAAAAAAGTAGATCCCATAGAACATATACTGAAAATGGTGGGACTGCGGAGATTTGAACTCCAGTCGCTAGACCCCCAGCCTAACAGGATGGACCAGGCTACCCTACAGTCCCGCAGGATTGTAACTAGATATACATTACACTATTTTAGCTTTTCCAAGACTTAAGACTCAACCACACCTCATATGCCTCGGCTATCTCCTCACCCTCTATGAAAACAAGGTTGTGTTTCTCACCATATTTCTTTGCATCATCCTTAGAAAGAGCTTTGCCATTATTGTCATCCAGCATCTCGCATACAACCATGGCCGGAGTGATACCTGCTATCTTTGCAAGGGTGATGGAGAGTTCGGTCTGCCCCATTCGCCCATGAACAAGGTCTTTTGCTGCACGCAGGGTTGCAACATGCCCGGGTGTGCGGAACTCGCTACCAAAATGGATTTGTTCATCATTAAGAGTCCTTTCAACTACCTCTCCAAGTTTGTTGATGGTCAAAGCCCGATCATTGTCAGGAATCCCTGTACGGGTATCCCTATGGTTAACCCAGATGGAAAAAGATGAACGAGAATCGTATTTAAGGTCCCCACCCTTTTCTACGACCCGGTCCAGAGCCTCTCTACAATGATTGGAATCCTTTAGTATGTCTGCCATAAAAGGCAGGCATAGCTTCTCAGATACCTGATGATCGAGTGCAACACATATAAGGCCACCTGCATCCTTGCGCATCAACCTGATATCTGATGGTGTGACGGCTTTTGCGGGCATAGTGAAATCTGTTTCAGCCTCCCTACCCTCCAGGTCAAAAAGAAGTACCATTTCATTATTCTGAAGAGCTTTTATAGCCTTTTGCATATTCTCACTGTATTCTTTCAGACCAGGATTCTTATTACCGTTCATGAATAATCACTCTTGTTTATCGCTTGTTCATAAGTTCCATAACATCAGCTACATTAGTGAAGGATTCTTCATAACAATCCTTACTTCATCACCATCGTCTATATTTAGAGCCTTGCGAAGTTTTACAGGTGATATAATCTCAAGCAGGTCATCTGGATAATGTGTCCTTTCTGGTATTATAACAGCACCCTTTACGCCCCCTATTTCAATAGGATAACACTTGCCACCGCCAAAACTACGTTCACCGTTGTTAAAACCATGTATGATCAGAGGCTTCATCGTGCCCAGAATGCCACGCACCTGTGAACTCTGCTCAGTGAGTCTTATATTAAGTGTACCGGGAAATGGTTGGAAATCCAGCTTATCTCTGAACTGATCCATATATCCATCCTTTGATATATAGTACTGACCTTCTCCAAGACCTGTGATAACGTGCCCATAGAGTTCCAGGTCAGAATGACCTTTGCAGAATATACGTTGATAATCGCTATATTCTTTCTTCAGAACTGCAATCCCTTTTTCAGTCAGGTGTACCATTTGTCCACCTGCAACAAGATTTCGGGATATATAGCCATCCTCTTCAAGCTGCTTAAGCACCCTTGCTGCAGTCTTTGAACTTGCCGATATGTGATGCATGAACTCGCTGGAAGATAGCTTCACGGGTCTTTGGAAAGCACCAAGTAGTGCCAGCTTTTTCAGAGATATTATTGTATACATAGAGTTACCACAGCTGACTCAAATATTAGCAGTGTCTCATTTATGAGAAGAGAATACATAAAGGTTTTGATTTGAAGAGAGATCACATATCTTTTTAGTCTGTTATGCGTAGAAAAAACATAATCGATCAAAATAGACTATAAATGGATAAAAAGAACAATAATTTTATTGGCTGTTTATATGTAACATATATGCTTAACACTTTTGTTAACCCATAAACCTTTTTGCCAGCACACCCAAGTGATCTTCGTGGAATGGAGCAAGTTCTTTTCTATCCAGCACCTCAAACTCAATACTAAAATCATTCTGAAGTTTAGCTAACTCTTCCCTGAAGACTTTTCTTGGATTTGCAATCGTATCTATACTCCTTGATTTTATAGATAGCATAAGGTATCCTTCCTCGCCGAGAAAATATTTTGAATTGATCGCAGCTATCTCGGCCTGGTTGGGTTGGGCAATATCCTGGAAGATAACGTCTGCTTTCTCTACTATGTGTGCATAAGAATGAGGCTTATTGGCATCAGCAAATATTGGAATAATGTTTGGACGAATTTCACATAACTGGACAAGGTCACGCATGGTACGTGGAGAGAATTCTAAAGCATATACAAGACCATCCATGAGCATATCTGATACGTGGCTTACGGTAGTTCCAGAGGCTGCACCAAGATATAGTACTGTGGAATCCTGTTCAATTGGTATATCAAATTTTTTGAGCAACATCGATCCAAGTTTACTTCTGCCAGGATCCCAAAGGCGATACTCAATATCTTCCTCAATTATGAGACGCTCACCATATACACTCATACCAGGCATCATATTCCTTGTTGCAAGCATTTTTCGGTCACCGCTGTCAAGCTCATAGGCTCCGCTGTATAATTCCCTTACCAACATCAGTTCTTACCTCCTTTCATTTTCCCTCTTGATCCCTGTTTGCCTTTTCTGCTCTTTCCCCTTACAGGAGATTTTTTTTGTGGTTCACGCTTTGGAGGTACAGGATTAGCTTTGCGTATGATCTCAAGCTTCTTCTCAAGACAAAGTATAATGGATGTGTCCGGTTCACCTGAGTAAAAATCAGTTCTTGAAGCCAGGCTTATCCTGGAGGCTAAGGTCCTTGCAATTTTACCCCTCTGCCACCATGGGGCATTCTTGATGAATGGATGGTTGAAAATAATACCATGTTTTGGGGAGGGGGCCTTTGTGCGTAAATGCTTGAAGAGGGCTCGGTTTGCACCGATGACCTGCACAGTGCTTGAAGGAAATGAAGCAAGTTTCTCCAGACTGCCTGCCATGCTCATAAGCCTTGCACCAAGAGATGCCCCTGCTACATTGCACAGGTTAGGTGCAACTGAACCCATGCTGTTATTAATGTAATTCTCTATATATCTGCGTGTGTCATACAGACTACAAATGTTGTTTGCGAATGCCCTTATGATTTCCTCATCTGTAAAAGAAAGTTCTGGACCCATTGACCTGGAAGCTTTCTCAAAGAGATGATGATCTGATGGTACATTGGTCCTCGAGCCATAAGTAGAAACAAACCTTGCAAGTTCCTCCCCAGTCATGTCCAGCTCAGGGAAATACCTTCCATACCATTCAAAAAGCCTCTCACCCAGTTCGTTAACGTTCCTGTCTATATCATCAAGGGCCTCAACAGCTTGGATAATCCTTGAGTCATCTGCATCTGCACGCGATATCTGATTTTTTACGGCCCTGATACACACATCCCTAAGCAGTATATCATATTCTTCATCTAACTTGACAAAGCCACACTCAATAGCCGCTTCTCTGATATCAGGTCTTCTCAAGGGAACGGGCAGCATTTCCTTCTGTAGTTTTACCACAACTGCAGCCAGCATTTCAGGATCGTTATCAAAAAGAATGCAATCATCGATTCTTCCTTCATCATCAAGCAATAGTGTCCCAAACCACGTATTGAATTCCTTTTCTTTTATATCAGACCCTCCGTATATCTGCGCCGGTGTTATTTGCTTTTGTAACAATTACCCTTCCACCTATTGTTCTGTTAAGAAACTCCTGCACAACCTCTCTGATATAATAGGCATATTCTTTGTTGTCAACTATACCATATACTGCAGGTCCGAATGAACTCATACCCGAGCCATATGCACCGTGATCCTTCATCAATACCATAATATCCCTAACAGCCTGGTTTTGAAGGGCGATCTCACGCTGCTTGAATCCTGTTCTCTGTATATGATCGATGCAATATCCAAAGGCTTCTATATCCTCCTCTATAATTGCAGGCATCATCTTCATAAGAATAATGTGGCACAGTTCCTGAACCTCATTAACAGGGATCGGACATTCCCTGAAAAATATATCGGCCTCTTTTGCATCATGTGCCCCATGTAAGTCAGGTAGTGCCAGTATTATATCCCATTTTGGGAAATCATGCCTGAAAAGCACAGGTGCCGGTTCTGCTCTGCTTGCAGATGAAGGAGAGAACGAGCCTTTTTCACAAAATTTGTGTCCACCATCAACAATGAAGCCACCCTTCTCAAATGAAGCGACACCTATACCTGAAGTACCCCCCCTGCCTACTGCCATGGCAAGCTCCCTGACACTCATGTTCAAACCGTAAAGCTCATTCACAGCAGCTGCTGCAGACAGAGCTGCCTGGGTCCCTGAACCAAGACCAACATGGGCATCCATATTATCCTCTACCCGTATGTGTATGCCCTCGTCTTTAGGAATTACGCTCCTTACTGCATCCTCGATCTTTGCCTTGAGAAGGGAATCACCCACCACTTCAATAGTGTCTGACCTCTTAACAAGTATCTGGCTGCATGGTGATCCAAGAGAGATGCCTACCCCTCCATCCACTCTGCCAATGCTGGCATTCATGTCAAGAAGGCTAAGATGAAGCCTTGAAGGGGATATGATGCTAATCATGCAATTGAGTATCAGTGATACATACTATTAAAGATTAACACATGGAATGGTCGGTGTGGGATTTATGAAACCTTTTTTTACAATGGAAAACAAAACGTTCCCAGCAAAAATGAAGTACTTCCCTGTCCAGGAAAAATTGGATAAAGGGAAATATAAAGCGATATGGCCTTATACGTAGTTTTCCTGCTATTTCAAGGTCAAAAACCTCATCTACAAAATCAGGATCTATTTCAAATACAAGGTTATTATGATAGCGATCGATATATCCCTTTACGGCATAGGCATAGCCACATGCAATGCCGGTATATGAGGGGTCCTTAAACCCAAATAATAAACTGGCTTTTGCATAAGGTACCCTGAAAGATCTTGAAAATGCCTTGAGAAATCTGAAAGCAGGTGATCTAAGTTGCCTGTAGGTCTTAAGCACCTTAGAAAAAGATATTTTTTCTACTTGTTTTCTGTATTTTGATATGTCATTGATATCAACATTCTTTACAGAAAAATCCTTATCGGATAATTTAACAGCCTCTTCAGACTCCCGTCCAGAAAAAGGGATAGTAACTGGTTGACGAATATATATAGAGAAACAAAGCCATTTGATTTTTATCTCATTATCTGCAGAGGACCCAGGACCATGTACCTTAAGTATAATGTCGTATGCCGTAGATAAAACTATAATTAGAGTAATTAGAAGAAAAACTAGCATATAAGCCAGGACAGATAACATGATGACCTTTCTTTAAAAAGAAACCGGTAAAGCCTGTATTCAGGCTTTACCGGTTTCTTTTTCTTCTTCTTCTTCTCCTCTGTCCATGCCAGACCCTTCCTGACCAGCCCCCTCCTCCTTTGGTCTTTGCTTCATTGATCTGACTTTCTCTATAAGTCCGGGGAAGGATTCAAGGAGCTTGCCAAAATCCGTCTGTCCTGATAGGCTCATGAGGTGTGTACCTTGTGGAGATACTACAATAAATGCGATCGGTTCTATCTTTGCACCAGCTCCGCCTCCACCTCCAAAGCCTTCTTCCTCGCCTTTGGCCTTGCCTTCGCCCCCGCC
>PXAV01000017.1 GCA_003565715.1 Methanosarcinaceae archaeon | reverse complement strand
GAGCCGAAAGCAGACGGTTTCCGCAACTACCAGAAAACCAAATACGCTGTATCGGCAGAGGAAATGCTGGTTGATAGGGCACAACTGCTGACACTGACCGCTCCTGAAATGACGGTTCTCATAGGAGGTATGCGCGTCCTGTATACCAACTTGGGACAGTCTCATCACGGCGTTTTTACCAAGCAGCCGGAGAGCCTCACCAATGACTTTTTCGTGAATCTGCTTGACATGAGCACGGAGTGGAAGGCAGGCACGGAAGACAAAGACGTGTTCGAGGGTCACGATTGCACAACTGGCGAACTCAAGTGGACCGGCACCCGTGTCGACCTTATCTTCGGTTCGAACTCCCAGCTGCGGGCCCTGGCGGAAGTCTACGGATGCGAGGATTCTCAGGAAAAGTTTGTGAACGACTTTGTATCGGCGTGGAACAAGGTCATGAACCTTGATCGCTTCGATATCGCCTGATCGTAACATCAACTTCCTCCCATGCAATGGCCGATAATCATTTCATTATAAGGTTCCCTTCAATATCGCGTGGATAATTGAATCCACAGGGAACATTTCCCTAACGTGAGCATTTCAAGTGAGTGATTTATCAGCCTCTTAATCCTTTTTTATATAATGCGATGTGCACTTAGAAAGTCCTATTTTCCTCCAACCAGAATAAGAGTTACTTAGTATCTTTTTCAGTAAACGTATATTAACTTAGATAAACTTCAAACGGAGGATTATTCGAAGATGCAGAACAATCTTATGGAGAGGCAGGTGGAGGACACAGCTGAGCAGCTCTTCTGGCAGGCAACTTGGTATAAACGTGGTTTTAAAATTCAACACATAGCATCGACAGCAACGAAAAGCGCCTTACGATACAGCTCCACTCAAAAACCGAGTACCAAGCCATCGACAAGACCTAACAGCACAAGTCTTTTCACTGGAGAGAGCAGGGTTTTTTTAAATTGGAATTCGATTATCAAGTGGTTCTGGCCAGCCAATTTGTATTAGAACTGATAGAAGACAGGTCCAGGACAGGGAAATCATGGACCAGGTTGCCCTGGAAACCGGCGTGTTCCAGGTATTTGTCCAGGAAACGATATATGATCGATGGTACCTGGTTGTCGAATATTTTGGTAAGGCCGCTAACATAGTTTTATCCAGGTACGGTGAACAAAAGGTTTTGGATGGTACAAAAGGTCCGTTGGACAATCAAGATTTGCATTTTTGGAAAGTTCCTATATGTACAACTGTGGCACATGTTGGCTCTCTTGTTACTTATTGAAGTTTGGTCTTTATGAGAAACTCAGTAAAATCGAGATCAAAGGCCTAAACATATAATCTTCGGTTGTTTCATGTGCAGATTATGGAAGAGAGTATGATTTTTAGTCATATTTTAGCAACTTTAAAGGTTAACCTGTTTAAAAGATATGTACATTATGTATGCACTTGTGATCATTGCGATTAGAATTAACGTGCTTAAGTAATTTATCAACACCTCGCTCCAGTAAGCACCAATAGCGATACCGATGGACAGAAGTGCAAATTTGAATATCCCTATTTGCTGCCAGGTAAATGTGTAAGACTTGAAAGGCTGCATGTATATCTCTAAGAGGTTATAGCCATATATAATGTTTGGACATTACAAGGGGAGGCCATCCAGATATCGTACAATTGGAAGGGAGAAACTATGACCAAGCTGGATGGCCTAGGTTTATGTAGAACCTATTACTTATTTATTGAATCTTGGGCTCTGTAGAAAAATTACTAAAACCAATATTATCAATATCAAGTTTTTTATTGAAGACAGTTTGATCCAAATCTTCTAATAATCAGCAATAAAAAAACAAAATAGAAGGATCAGTATGAAAGTAACTATTTTTAATGGAAGACCAAAAAGAAGAAAAAGCAATACCCATCGAATCGTTAGTCCTTTATTTCAGCAGCCGCTGTATTCTTCTTACAGTCATACAGTCCAATATATATTACATCCTTATCCCTACATATATTATGAAAATAAGTAGGGTTAAAATGTAGAGCATTTGACTGCGAAGCTGGCGCCGAGGTTGGGATTTGAACCCAAGCACTCCTTCCGGAGCAACCGGTCTCGAGCCGGTCGCGTTTGGACTCCGGGGCATTTCTGCCGGCGGATTGGTCCGCTCTGCCACCTCGGCATATGGGTTTGAAGGAACTAATATCTTAAATAGATATCGAGGATCTAACTAAAAATCAAAAAGAGAGCTCTGGTCTTTCATATTTCCTGGACTTGCTTTGTCTGTGCTTTGTGGAGGTATCTCTATGCTACCATATTGACCTCCGCCTCCCGGACGGATCATTAGTTCTTTTTCCCTGAATGCAATTATTGCATTTGTCACACGCCTGTCCAGGAAGTCCATGTCACTTATCTCTGCATTCAAAAGGACATTAAGCTCATTGCCATACCTTTCCATGAGCCCTGCCCAGGCTTTCCTG
Source organism: Methanosarcinaceae archaeon (assembly GCA_003565715.1). Lineage (GTDB taxonomy): Archaea > Halobacteriota > Methanosarcinia > Methanosarcinales > Methanosarcinaceae > Methanolobus. Next base: position 9,866 of record PXAV01000017.1, on the reverse strand, counting down.
ACAGCTTTGGTGTTTATGCTTGCATGTCCAAGAGCTGCCATGATAATCTCAGACAGGGGCATGATATGCACATATTGAGGTCTGTGTGAAGGATGAAGCGGTTCATTATGATCAGCAAGCTCCTTTACTCTGTCCTTTACACCTTTTTTTACAATGCCGCCACATGAACTACATTTCCATTTGTTCCTGAGGCAATCTTCAAGGACATAATGTGTAAAGCATTTTATACATGCAGATTCATTGTATTTACCTTCCTGTGGGTAAAATCCTGCATTATATGTGACACCATAACCATCTTTGCGTAATATAGCTTTTTTGAGACCTGCATATGAAATATCAGGAACTTTTATCTGGTTGAACTCCCTACCAAGCTTATTAGGCCAGGGAGAATGTGCATCTGAGTTTGAAAGGAAGGTCAGACGATGTAACTCACTGATACGGTCCGCATAGTCGCTGTCAGCACTCAGGCCAAGCTCAAGGAATGATACATAGTTGGTCATGTCCATGTAGCAACTTTTAAGTGAATCATGATACGCATACAAAGCTGTCCACGGAGTGAATACATGGGAGGGGCCAATCATTGCATCAACGCCTTTTGCTATCTCTGCTATCTCACATCCATTAAGAGAAATGGTAGGTCTGCCATCGGCTACTATATTTCCATACTTTCCAATTGTTTCAGCAAGCTCTTCAGCTTTTGAGATAGAAGGCAGAATAAGAAGATGGTGTACACGATTACAATCTTCTATCTCAGTTGTAATCACAAAATGAGTTTCCCCGATGACCACTGTCTCATCATCTAAAGAAGCTTTCTTTATATTTTCCAGCCACTTAGGATGCGTACAGTCACCGGTTGCAACCAGATCCATACCTTTTTTTGCTGCTTCCTCCGCCATCACAGACAATTCCATTTTATCCGAGCAGGCCATGGAATATTTGGAATGAAGGTGAAGATCAGCATTGATTAACATTCGATCAGCCAATGTATCTGAGATCCTCATCCTTGGCAGCACTTATTTCAGGCATTCCCTGTTGCTGCTGCTCCACTTCTTTAAGACGTGCCATTATCTTTTCCATATCCTTGGCACGCTCTTCAAGAGGTCCAACATCAATATCTATATCAAATATCCTGCATACTACTTTAAGGAGCGATTGTGCACTTTTTGGATCGACAAGGTATCCAGAGGTAAGGCCCATAAGGCATGCTGAATCTATATTCCTGAATTTGCTCAGTCCAAGCAAAAGTCCTGATGCACCTACTATACCTCCCCCGGGTTCGTTCTCCTTGAAATTTATCCCATAATCCTTAAGCTGTTCGACAATGTCCTTATTGTTAACAGCTCCAAGAACTTCATCTGAGAAAGCCAGTTGTCCTGTCGGGAAGCCACCGAGTGTATATATCCTCTTCACTCCAAATTCCTGGGCAATATCAAGATAAAGTGTGCAGAGCTTATAGTGTCCCTCTGTTGAAGAGCTCTGATGATCCCCCACCAGGGCAAGTATATCATTCTTATCAGTTCTGCAGACATACAGCTCGTTCTTCACCAGATGTATCTCACTATTCTCATCCACGATCACCTGAGGTGGGAAATGGTGGGAATATATCTCAAGTATCTGCTCAGCATCAAGTTCTTCTATCAGATGTTCAGCTACAAGTTTACCAACATGTCCAACACCTGGAAGTCCGACTATCAGAACCGGATCTTTCAACTGAACATCTTCTTTGATACGGATTACTTCTATTTCCTGCATAAAATACCCTCTTTTCTAGCTAATCTGCGATATTTGCCATAAGGATCCCCGGGAGAAAATCTTGCAGGTTGTGGCCTTGAAGTCTTCAAGCCACAGTTGCCGCAAGTGGTTTTAAGCGTGTAACTGCCACACTTTTTACATCTGAGCATCTTTTGTCCCAAAGGAAACTCACGCCTTTACAGTATCATTATGCCTGTGGAATTCACCTTTACCACCAAGCTTCTCGATGGTGTCAACGGCTGCATTGGCAGCTTTTTTAAGTACCAACTCGGCTTTCTTGTAATCAGGAGCTATTACCTTAATACGATATCTTGGAGCACCCATATAGGTGATGTCTATCCTTACACCTTCCTCATCAAACATATTTCCAGCATCAAGAGCCTGTTTTATAATATCTATACCATCGGATAGATAGCAATTCAGGTCGATAAAACCTGCAATGTCCACATAAGGAAGTTTGATATTGTTCTGAGCTACCTTGACAATGCTTGTGACAAGTTTCTTCTTCATCTTTATTTCTCTGAAGGCATCCTCAGAGTTCATGGCTGCTTCTTCAAAAGCAGAATAAAGACTACCAAAGTTGTCCACTAGATCGGTCTTGACATCATCCATTTCATCCTTACTGGTATTTGTCTCCTCTGATACGAACTGAAGCCACTTGAATGCTTTCTGCTCGTTCTTCCAGTCCTGTATCTTTGCACGCTTCTGGTGCTCGTTGACATCTTTTAAGGACAGATCGATGTGGCGGCGGGAGGAGTCTACATTAAGTACCTTACAGACTACCTTCTGACCTTCACGAATGTGATCCCTGACATATTTGACCCACCCTGCCTTGATCTCAGATATGTGAATGAACCCTTCTTTCCCATCGAATTCCTCAAGGGTAGTATATGCACCAAAATCCGTAACGTTCTTCACGGTACAGACAACAAAATCCCCGCTTTCGGGCCAGCTGTTCTCATCCATTATAAACCACTTTCGTTCAATCGAGGACTTCGATTATATGTGTTGTGATCGTTGATTTCCCACCAGTAGGCTCAGCAAGTGTCCTGCCACAGACAAGACAGGTAACCTTGGTGCTTGCACTTCCAAATATTACCTGCTCGTTCTCACAGTCATTACATTTTACGCGTAAGAATCTGCTCTTTGGTTTGTTCATTCTTATCACTCCGAAAAGTCGAACTTCTTTGCTCTGAAGCATGGCCTCTGATGTGCTTTGTTACATACTGAGCACCTGTACCTGAGCCATATCCTCTTGGTCGGTTTGTCTCCACCCGGAACCTTTGAGAACTTACCGCTGTTCCCAACACCGGTCTGGCGTTTCTTCTGTCTCTCGATGTGTGTCAACGATGACGCTTTGGCTTTCTTTACCCTCTCAGCAATATGCTCTGTGTGTTTCTTGCAAGAAGGGCAATGTGTTCTGAATCTCTTTGGAATCCTCATTATCTTCACCTTGATAAACTAGATGTGTTCTACATGATCATTTGTGCCACTTTCCGCTTGACCAGCCCTTTTGCATTCAGGGCAGGTAAAACGACAACGTCTTCAGTATACAATGTATAATTACGATTATCCGTAGCCTTAAAGGTCGGCAGGTTCTCCAGTATTCGCACAACAACGAATTCTTTATTTATATTACTTTTGCCTATTTCACTTTTATTATTATCCTCGCCCCTATTAACAGGTTCTTTTTCTGCAGAGACTTTATAGCCTTTTTCATTATTCATTATATCAGGTACGACACCTGAAACAGTACCTGAGTGGGGCAGGGATGATATATCGACTTCTTCAGGAACGACTTCTTTCATTTCAAGGTCATTTTTTGTATCCAGGTTCGACGAATACATCATAGGCCCAACCAGTTCATCACGCGAGGTGTTTATAGCTGAAAGTACTGCATCATAGACCTTTTTTTCCTCAGGAAGCAGTTTGCTAATGTCCTGTGAGTAGGATTTGCTTGAAAATGCGTTATTGGTGGCACGTGTTATTATTTTTTTAATGCGCCTTATGAAAATAACTTCCACATCAGTAATAGCACTTTGTAGCTCATCCTCAAGCATTTTCGATTCAACTGAGCGTGAGTTGTTAATAGCCCTTATCTCTTCCTCAAGCTCTCTGACATATTTACCGACGCCCCTGTAGAAATCCGGATGTAACGATCTTAGAGAGGAACTACTCTCATCCCTTAGTATGTTCTTAAGCTCAGTGCGATCCATATTCAGCCACACCTCTGCACATTAGATACACTGCGACATACTCTGGCAATTCCTGTACACCTTCTTCCACTATGAAGTCCCGGTTTTTCATCTGCACAGCAAATGGTTTTATTACTTTTATCTTTACCGACCTGTCACTGAAAACTACGGCATCGTTCAGTGGTTCGAAACTCTCAAGTTCATCAATGGAAAGGGCAGTGACCCTAAGTCCGGATTTACCATGTAACGAGCCCGGCAGTCTTATTAGACGTTTTACATCAGCTGTTACCGGTTCATCAACACAGGCAGCCATCTGGGAAACTCCCTGCTTTACAATGGTTTCCAGTATCTCCCTTTTAATGCCAACCAGAGAGTCCATTTTGCCCTTTCTGAGTGCTGCAACCTGTAAGTCGTCTGCAAACACATCAATTATCTTGCCGGCAGTGACCTTGCCAATACCCTTAAAACCTGTAAGGATCTTTACTGCCTCCTGCTCCTTTGCAATAGATGAAAGATATGAGATCAGGTATTTATTGATCCTTGCACCCCATCCACCTTCATCATCAGAGGGAAAGACTGCTATTTTTGCATTTTCTGTTCCAGCATCACCGTATATCTCTTTTTTATAGAAGATTCTGCTCAGCTCAAGACCCCTTGAACTGACATAGTCAACTATTTCCCTACGCTCAGCACTTCCCAGATCAAGTACTGATTCATCACTTATGTGAAAATGATAGCCTCTGCCACCTGAAAAAACAGCATGTACATCCACTTCCCTGAAGCCAAAGTCCTCTACAAGGAAATCCAAAAGCTTTAATGTCTCCTTCTTACCTTTTTCAAGCATGTCTGCATATGAGTTTATGTCACCCGGCAGATGATCAGAATCAATGTCAAATATCAGATCTGCCTTGAGCCAGTTCTTTTCTTTCATCTTTGGAGCACCGGGATATTCATAATATGCCACTGAATAATAAGCATGTGCAGGGGCTATACCCCTGAGGTAATCATACAACTCCCCCTCAGAACCGAATGCACGGTGCCTTTTCATGAAAGTATCCTGACCACTGCTGAACTCAACGAATCCCCATTCACGGGATGTGAATTCAGGAGGCAGCGTGGCATCCGCTCTGGAATAATAATCCTGAAAAGCAGATACTAAAAATCGTCTTGTACTCTCTTTCATATAATACCTGTATCTCCTGGGAGGGTATGATAACAGATCATTTGTTTAATTGGAACCTCCATATATAAGCTATACGTCATAAACCTTATAGTCACTGCATACATTATAGACCTCACATGAAGAAGGAAATGACAAGTGCTGATGTGGCTGCCCTTGCCCTTGAGCTTAGTTCCGGAGAAACATCGATAATAGATGCGAAAATCGCCAAAATATATCAGCCTGCAGAGAATGAGATCCGTATAAACCTGTTCATATACAACAAAGGCAGAGATAATCTAGTAATAGAGGCTGGAAAAAGAGCACATATGAGCCAGCATCTGCGTCCCAGTCCAAAGATACCCCAATCTTTCCCGATGTTGCTTAGAAAGCATATCATGGGAGGACGTATCACATATGTAAGACAATATGATTTTGACAGGATACTGGAGATGGGTATCGTCAGGGGAGGTATTGATACTGTGCTTGTTGTAGAACTGTTCTCCCCGGGAAACATTGTACTTCTGGACTCTGAAAGGAAGATAATACTCCCAATGAAACCCGTCACTTTCAAAGGAAGAAGGATCCGCAGTGGTGAAACATACCAGTACCCTGAGGCACAGATCAGTCCTATTGAGGCAGAAGCACAGGAACTTGAGAGTGTATTTTCAGGCTCTGATGCGGATGTTGTAAGGACAATTGCCAGTAAATTCAATGTTGGAGGAGTACTTGCCGAGGAAGTATGCGCCCGATCTGGCATCAATAAGGAAGAATCTTCAAAAGACATAGGAACAGAAGGTATAGAAATAATAATAAAAGCATTAAAAAGTCTATTCAAGCCTCTGCTTTCCGGGAACCTCAAACCATGTCTTGTCAAAAAGAACATCAAAGATGAAGAAAAGGCCTTTGATGTACTTCCTTTTGAGCTTGATATATACAAGGAAAATGAAAAAGAGTACTTCCAGACATTCAATGCCGCCCTTGATGCGTTCTTTGGAAAAAAGGTTGCAGAATCAACACAGAAAGAAGCCATTGCTGTAAAGAAGGAAAAAGTGGACATCTTTGAGCGCAGGCTTCGCAAACAGCAAGAGGCCATAGAGAATTTTGCCAAGGATGCTGAAAAGCAGACAATTGTAGCAGAGAAGATATATGCCCATTATGTTGAGATAGAGGAAATAATAAAGATCCTGAAGCATGCCCGTGAAAATGGATATTCATGGAATGATATAAAAAGTATACTAAAAAAGGCCAGGGATACTGTACCCGCAGCAAAATTGATAGTTAGTGTAGACTCTGCTGCAGGCAAAATAGTGCTTGATCTTGAAGGCACAAAGGCAACCATTGATATCAAACATACAATACCCCAGAATGCACAGGTCTATTATGATAAGGCCAAAAAACTAAACCGTAAGAGAGAAGGGGCCTTAAAAGCAATAGAGGATACAAAAGCTGCAATGCAGAAGAAAGAAAAGAAAGTCACAACAAGGCGCAAGGTCAACACTAAGAAGTACTGGTATGAGCGTTACAGGTGGTTCATATCATCTGATGGTTTTCTTGTAGTTGCAGGCAGGGATGCGGACAGCAATGAGGAACTTGTTAAAAAATATATGGAAAAGAACGATATCGTATTCCACACCCAGTACCCCGGAGCACCTATAACTCTAGTGAAGGCAGTGGGCAGGCATATTACAGAAACTGCCCTTTATGAGGCAGCATGTTTTGTTGTCTCCTATTCAAGCATATGGAAATCCGGGCAGTTCAGTGGCGATTGTTACTGGATAAGGCCTGAACAGGTATCCAAGACACCCGAATCAGGTGAGTACCTGAAGAAAGGTTCCTTTGTTATCAGAGGAGATAGGAACTATTACAGAGATATCCCAGTAGGTGCTGCTGTGGCCCTTGAGCTGGATGGGTACACCCGAGTAATAGGAGGGCCTGTATCTGCTGTTAGAGAGCGTGGCAAGCATGTAATAGAAGTAGTTCCTGGCAAGTTCAATCAAAACGATATAGCAAAAAAGATATACAAAACATATGTCGATATATTAAAAGATAATAATTTTGTCAAACAGATAGCATCCCCTGATAAGATAGCAATGATGTTACCCCCGGGAGAATCTGATATCAAGGGCAAATAGTCAAGAATATGGATTGAGATAGGTTTTTGAGTATAAAGTGAGAATAGGTGTTCTACAATGAGGGTCAGAAAAAGAGTATTAAAAGGAAGAGACGGTGAAATTGCCCTGGCACCTGAAACACTTGATGACCTGTGGCACCTTAAATATATAATAGAAAAAGGAGACTTTGTCTTTGCCCTGACAAAAAGAAAAGCAGATACTGTTGCCGATAAGATCCGGCCTGAAAAGGTGGAAAAGAAAACAGTAAGGCTGGGAATAAGGGTGGAAGAGCTTGAATTTCACAGATTCTCCAACAGACTGAGAATACATGGGCTCATCGAGCATGGTATGGATGCAGGACATTATCATACATTCAATGTAGAAGAAGGCGCCGATATATCTATCATAAAGACATGGAAAAAGGACCAGCTTGAACGTATTGACGAGGCAGAGGCATCCTCCAAACGTCCAAAGGTCGTGATAGTTGCCATAGAAGAGGGAGATGCTGACATTGGACTTGTGCGCCATTACGGCATAGAGACCTACTCCCACATAAACCAGTCTTCAGGTAAAGGAGAAGGAACCTTAAGAGAAGTTTTCTTCCAGGAGATCACCGATCATCTTGTGCATGCAGCACCTGAATCAGAAGCTATTGTTGTCGCAGGCCCTGGATTTACAAAGGATGATTTTCTGAAATATTTACATTCCAGGGAACAGGAACTTGCATCCAGGGTAGTTACAGAGGATACATCATCTATAGGTATGTCAGGATTCCAGGAGGTCTTAAGGAGAGGAGCAGTTGACAGGATCATGGAGGAGTCGCGTATAGCACGCGAGTCAAATCTTATGGCTGAGCTGCTAAAGGAGATAGCCACTGATGGAAAAGTTGCCTACGGCACAGAAGAGGTCAGAAAAGCCCTTGATTATGGAGCCATTGAAACTCTGCTTGTAGCAGATGAGATGCTCAGGATGGAGAGAGAGAAGGGAAATATCGACCCATTTCTGCAGGATGTAGAGAACACACAGGGAAAGATAGTGGTTTTCAGTACGATCTTTGAACCCGGACAAAAGCTGCTTGCCCTTGGAGGAATTGCCGCTTTGTTACGTTTTAAGATATGAACAAGAGAATGATGTATGCATCAAAAAAGATTATTTCAGAGTAAAGATGCATATACACATGTGAATATAATATATATTCTTTATGGAATGGTTGTGCATCTGTAATGCAAGTTAGAATAAAACAAGAGATTTGGCATATATATAGTAAGTTAGTAATATTTATATACGCCACTGCTGCTTTTTAAAAGGTTATTATAGATAAAAAAAGCATATTATATCACAATAACCTAATTGAACCTTTTTTGACGCTCTGATTTTAAAATAAAGGTTTTATTTCATTTACACACATTTCCAGTGAACAAAAATCATATATACTTCTATATTAAAGTCCTTATCTGGAGGTGAAATAGTAGATTTGGAGGTAGAAGTAGTTGCATCTTTAATAAATTATAACTTGTTGTTTTTTGGCAGTTCTTTTAATGATGCCAGAGCTGTAACTGATAACTACAGCTAGATATTGATAGTTATGTAAATATGAATTCTTACAAATAGGGAAGTGATAAACTATGAATAGTGAAGTAACTATAAAGGATACTACTGCAAGCCCTGCACCACTGGGTTTCTTTGGTCTTGGATTTGCGGCAACGTTCCTTGGATTAATGGTAATTGGTGTTTTCGATGATGCTGTAATGGTCATCTCGACAGCTATCTTTCTTGGAGGTTTTGCCCAGTTGTTTGCCAGCTGGCAATTATGGAAAAAAGGTGATACCTTTGGTGCTTCTGCTTTTGGTGCATTTGCATTGTTCTGGTTCTCCTGGGCATTTATCCAGATAGCTACAACCATCGGGATATTTGGTGGCATGATGGAGCCAATGAGTGCATCTGCAGGTTTCTGGTACCTTATAGTATGGGGAGTCATAGCTACCCTGCTGACCATTGTTACCTTAAAGATAGGGTTAAAGGCAATTGTTGTGACATTCATATTGCTTGACCTTACTTTCTTCAGTCTGGCTCTGGTCGGTGGGATTATAGCAGGAGTAATAACCCTTCTACTTGGTATTGCATCACTTTACACAGCTGTTGCAATAATCATGAACGAGGTTGGCAAGCTTAACTGCCCCGGATTGTGCCCTCCGGATGAAGCATAATACCGGTCACATAACAGAAGTATTTCTTAAATTAAGCCGGCAATAAGCCGGCATATTTTTGTTTTTCATTACAGGTTCTTTCTTAGTGTCATACTTTTTAAAAATAGTACTTACTATGACTTTTAAAGGAGTGTATGGCATTTATTAGTAGAGAACAGTTGACTTTGCGAATGTTCAATGGCAACAAATCCCAGGCCATCCATCACTACTGCAGGGCTGGAGTTTATACTTTTTCCTTTACCTGCAGAATGCGTCTTTTACCCAAGTGCTTCAACATATTTTGAAATGGAAAGTTATAAATAGATGGCTTCAAATATATTTGAAACAATGATACAGGATCACACCTTAAATCTCTTAAACATTGGCCTGCAATCTGTACAGGAATATCTGGCATTTCACGTTTTGCTCTGCCTCATACCTGCCTTTTTCATGGCTGGTG
>PXAV01000147.1 GCA_003565715.1 Methanosarcinaceae archaeon | reverse complement strand
GTGGAAGTAGAAGCCGAGATATAAACTGAAGTCGAAAATGCGGTTGAAACTTTAGAGGAAGCTAAAATTGAAGATTTAATGGATACTGAGGAGGATGCTGAGGTAGATGCTGAAGTGGAAACTGAAGTGGAAACTGAACTGGATACTGAGGAGGATGCTGAATTAGAAACTGAATTAGAAGCTGAGTATTAATCAGAAATAAACCCTGATCCCGGTTGGAATTATCTGAATCCTTTCATTATGGGTGAATAAGAGGCCACTGAGAAGGCCTATTCCCCCTCCCACAATAGCATCCGAAACCCAGTGCTTTTCCTGGTAAACCCTTCCCATAGCAACCGAAACAGGCACGAGGTATATCCACCGGCTATATGTTTCGGCAAAAGGTGTAAACAATGCAAAAGCCAGTGATACATGTCCGGAGGGCAATGACTTATATCGATCTATGCCTATCGGAAGGCTGTGGAAAGAGTATGCCCCTTCACCGGTAAAAGGGCGTGCCCGCCCCGCCAGGTTTTTCATTCCTTCGGTAGCTATTGCAGTAACAATAACCGATTGAACCGAATTTAAAGCAGCAGATTGCAATCTTTTATCATTTAACAGAAAGCGGGCTGTACCATAAGTCAATAAAAGAGCAGGAACCACAATTGTTTTTTCTCCTCCCATGTCTGTATAGTTCGCTACTCCCTGCAGGAACGGTGTCTGATTAGATCTTACGAAGCTCATACCAGGCTCATCCAGCATAAAAGAGGCGGCTGTCACAGCCATAAAGCCGGGAATAAGGTTCTCTATCACAGGTGATTTACCCCGGTAACCTGGCAGAGAATCTCTTTCGGCAGATGATATAATTCCAGGAAATGATATCAATATTAAACTGGCAACCAAAAAGAGTTTTTTCGAACAAATCATATTAACTAGAGTAATAATTGTCGCATAGCATAAGATTGTTTACACTTGCGACCAATCGACCGGAAATTCAAAATTGAATCTATGATTTACTACATCTGAAAATTATTGCCTGGTATCTATTCTGATTTACTTACCGCGTCTGCGAATATATAAGATTATGTTAATAAATTATAGCAACAATGTAATTCCCTTCTTTATTAAAAACTCATATTTTCCTATCTTTGTCCGCGTGCTGCATTTTCATCTCTGTTTTTTGTTTAACGGATGGATCTTGCCACGATGGGTTAACCGTTTGTGATGCTTTGAGTATCATAGCTCGTTTCTGAAAATTAATGGAAAATTATATAGTATCTGCAAGGAAGTATCGCCCCGAAACGTTTCAGACAGTTGTCGGACAACCTTCTATTACTACTACGCTGAAGAATGCAATCCGTAACAAACAACTGGCTCATGCATATCTCTTTTGCGGTCCACGTGGTATAGGAAAAACAACCTGCGCAAGGATATTTGCCAAAACAATTAACTGTTTCAACATCACAGACAAAACTGAAGCCTGTAATAAATGTGAGTCTTGCCTATCCTTTAATTCTTCACGTTCATTTAATATTCACGAACTGGATGCAGCTTCCAACAACTCGGTTGAAGATATCAGGAGCCTTATTGAACAGGTAAGGATTCCTCCTCAGATTGCAAAATACAGCATCTACATAATAGATGAGGTTCATATGCTTTCAGCCTCTGCATTTAATGCATTCCTGAAAACACTGGAAGAACCTCCGGCACATGCCATTTTTATACTGGCAACAACAGAGAAACACAAGATACTTCCAACCATTCTTTCCAGATGCCAGATTTTCGATTTTAACCGGATACAGATAGAGGATATTGTTACCCACCTCACCAATATAGCTAAAGCCGAGAATATTGAAGCCGAAAGTGAAGGCCTTAACATAATTGCACAAAAGGCTGACGGGGCAATGCGGGATGCACTATCGATCTTCGACCAGATTGCCAGTTTCTCGGCTGGAAAAATCACATACAGCAATGTTATCGATAATCTTAACGTGCTGGATTACGATTACTATTTCAAAATTACCGATAATATTCTTGAAGGTAATGTGCCTGCCTCACTGATGATATTCGATGAGATCCTCGACAAGGGATTTGACGGACACAATTTCATTAACGGACTGAGCAGGCATTTCCGTGATCTGTTGGTTTGCAGGGACGAGATTACCCTTCAGCTTCTTGAAGTTGGAGCATCGATAAGGGAGAGATATAAAGCCCAGTCGAAAAACTGCTCGCCCGATTTTCTTTTCAATGCCCTGTCAGTTACAAACCAGTGTGACCTGTCCTTCAGATCCAGCAAGAACCAGAGGTTACATATCGAACTTAGCCTGGTTCAGTTGTGCGGTCTGACGACCGGTGAAAAAAAAAAATCTGAATCACAGGCAGGCAGGCTGAATAAGGCTTCACAAGACAGAAGATCAAATAAAGAAGAAGGATCGGAAAATACTTCATCAGAACAACAAAATCCTGAAACCCCTGCGGTACAACCAGATCAAAAATCATCCGCAGAACAACAAAATCCTGAAACCCCTGCGGTACAACCAGATCAAAAATCATCCGCAGAACAACAAAATCCTGAAACCTCTGCGGTACAATCAGATCAAAAATCACCCGCAGAACAACAAAATCCTGAAACCCCTGCGGTACAACCAGATCAAAAATCACCCACAGGACAACAAAATCCTGAAACCCCTGCGGTACAACCAGATCAAAAATCATCCGCAGAACAACAAAATCCTGAAACCCCTGCGGTACAACCAGATCAAAAATCACCCGCAGGACAACAAAATCCTGAAACCCCTGCGGTACAACCAGAT
>PXAV01000031.1 GCA_003565715.1 Methanosarcinaceae archaeon | reverse complement strand
CCTGCACGGCGATTTGATTCCTGGTACCCTCCATCCATCCATTTGTCTATGGGTGTATCTTTGCGGATGTATAGAGCTCCAACCCCCCTTGGACCATGAATGGTGTGGGCAGATATGGTTATAAGATCAACGGGTATGTTAGAAACATCTATTGGAACACGTGTGTAGCTATGTGTGGCATCGGTGTGGAAAAGCACATCCTTTTCCTTACATATCCTGGCCACAGCCTTCAGATCCTGCATGGTCCCTATTTCCTGGTTTGCATGTTGCACCGAGACCAGGACAGTGTCTTCCTTTAAAATGTTCTTTAATTCTTCAAGATCTAGGATACCTTCTGCATCAACGTTTATATAATCAACACTGTAACCCTTTTTTTCAAGATTTTTTGCTGTGTTGAGTACAGGAAAGTCCTCTATCCTTGACAATACAATGTGTTTTCCTTTCTTTTTTTCCAGAGCAGCGCATACACCTTTGATAGCCATGTTGCTTGACTCTGTATCTCCGCTGGTGAATACTATCTCCTCTGGTGTAGCGCCAAGAGAGTCTGCAATGACCTTGCGTGCGGTATGTAGTCCCTCTTTTGCATCAATACCCATCGAGTAACCAAACTCTGACGTAGCTACTGCATATGTATCAAAATAATAAGGTTTCATCGCATCCAATACCCTTTCATCCAATCGGGTACTGGCAGAATTATCAAGATATATTGTTTTATCTAACATTTTGCTTCCTCTAAGTGTGCCTGCCATAAAGGATCAAGTACTGATATAAGTTGAATGTTATGTTTGTGCAGCTTAAATGAAAAGGGTTATGCCAGCGTTTTTTGCTTCCATGATATAAGTACCTACGGCACCATAATCATCTATCCACTCCTCTTGCAATTGTTCAGGTCTTATTCCCATGATCTCCATTGTCATCTCGCAGGCAATGACCTTGCCTCCAAGTTCTTTAAAATCTGCCATCAGCTTTTCAAGAGAAGCAACATTGGATTTTTGCATCCTGCGCCTGACCATCCATTTTCCGATACCAAGAAAGTTCATCCTGGAAAGGGAACCTTTATCAAGTCCATCCTTTTTAAGACGCTCAAGTCCCCAGAAAGTAAAGAACAACGAAGCATCCATTCCCATTGAAAGTGCACCATTACCGACTATCAGTGCACTGTAGATCTTATCAATATCTCCGCTATGTACTATAATAACAGCCTTTTCTGCCATATCCTCACTCATTTACAGCCCCCCTTTTGTAAAAGTTATCTTTTAATGCGGATCTCCCAATCCTTATCTTCTCCCTTTACCTCAATTATCTCAATACCCATTGCCTCACAAGCCATAGGTATTTCCTTTTTAGAAGCCGGGTGGGTACCTGATATGATCAGCTCATCCCCCTGAGCAGCTTTACGAATGGCTTTACGGCATTCCACAAGAGGTACAGGACATGTTTGCCCGCGAACATCGATTTTTGTTTGTGTCATCTAATCTCCCCCTAAAGATATAAATATATATACATATATTTCATTTTTCGTTAAATATCTCAATGAAATATATTAAGCATTATTTAGTACAACACATTGTTATTATAATCCCGGACTATTTAACAATTGTGAAGCGAATTGTGGTCGTAAATATGATATGATGTTGTTGAACTGTTACAACAACGATATCTTTACCACACGATAAGGATATACCCCTCTATTCTTCAATGATCACTTTGCGTATCATTAAGAATCCGGTTAGGTTTACAAGTCCGATAAGTGCTCCCCCTAAAATATGACGCGCTTTTGAGAATGGAGTATCATCTTCTTGTGACCCTTTTGTGACACAAACATCTATGATAGAACTGGAGCTTGAATATATGCTTTCCTCTATAGTGACGGTAGGATCAGATGCAGGATTGAACTTCAAATTATAATATGAATCCTTGTCAAGACCAAGGAACAATATATTCTCTTCAGTGTCATTCTGAAAAAGGACTTTATCATCTTTTAGAAGGATAACGTTCCCATATTCTGCAACCGATACTTTCAAATTAACATAATCCTGAACAGGAATCACATTTCCATCTGCTGCCCTGAGCCTGCCTGGTATATTCAATATCTCAAGTAATGTGAGTGCTATGTCCTCCTGACCAAACTGTCCATCCAGTACCCCTATATTGACATCTTCTGCCATGAACACAAGAGGGATCTTCTGTGATTCAGGCATCCTGGAATATCTTTCTGACTGGTGTCCACCTCGGGAATCCAGTGTAGGAAAACCCATACCATGGTCACTTGTGAATACAAAAGCCATATCATGGGCAAGACACTGTTCATAAAGGTCTATGGTGGCATCCTCTATACCCTCAATGCTTGCAATATAGCCTGAATCTTTCCTGTAATGACCGGATGTATCGATCCCACCAACGTTTATAGTAAGGATATATTGCTGATCTGGATGTTCCTGACCCATGAAATCTATAAGCTCAATTGCAGTTTCAATGGGCCAAACGTTATAGACATCGTACCTCTCCTGAGATGCGCGTGGATGTTCATCAAGAAGAGATTGTAGTCCGGCAGATCGTTGCTGGAACAGTTCAACAACATCAAAGGATATATCACGACTTGTATCTGAAAGCATATATGTTTCTACAGGTAATTCTGGTTCATTAACTGAATTTCTCGCATCATAAATAATTACGTTCTGTTTACTTCGGATACTTGCTGAATTGCCTCGCTGCATGATGGCAAAGTTCATATATCCATACTCATGTGCAACATCATATATTGTGGTCCCGGATGCAGAAACAATATCCCTATCTGCATTTGCATATCCTGTTACCATTACAGAATGGCCACCCTCTGTGAACGTCTGTGGTGCGGTCACGTCCAGTACCCTTGAACCCTTAGCAAACATCTCTAGCATATCATATGTCTCTGCCTTATCAAGAACAGTGCCGTCAATAGCATGCGGGGTGTGCTCAGGGTAAAAATAATACGAGCTCAGGCCATCGACTATAAGTATAACTGCGCCCTGGGGTGTACTCACTTGATCAAGCTCTACAACAGTAACAGCACAGCCAGTCGAAATGAGAAAAATGAATAATAAAAGGAAGAAAACCATCTTTAAAAGAACATGTCCCATTTTATGCCTTTTTTCAGGCACACTATAAAGATCTCTGCAACCCTTCCAAAAGATAAGCCCATTATCTGTCATCTTTTCAAGAAGAAATACTTGCAGCATAATAATGTTTCTATTTTGATTTGTCCTTTTGAATTTTCTTTCTAATTCCATCAAGAAAATATCCAAATTGATTATTACTTAATATATATCCACAAATGCGGCAGAAATTTTTGGCACTTGTTCAGTTTTAAAAAAACAAATAGTTTGCTTTTAGCCAGATTTGATTTTCAATATAAAAGGTTTATTGAAGGACCATAAGAGAACCGTATTTGATGCTGTTTAGAGAATTATTGATCAAGAAGGCCGATAAAGCATCCTCATCGATTAACGGTAATTATTTTAAAACGGTCTTCTGAGTCTTCTGGTCTTTGATGGTCATTACATAAGGTTTAGCATGGTGCATGCCAACTTCTTCAAGATAACTAACATTTGCTTGATGGTTTAGTGAACTTTAAACTCAATATGAATGAGTGCCTTGACTTCTTTTGTAGAACAGTAATCTTGCATTTTACTTGTTATAGTATTGGTTAAGTGATTTAGGGTACTTAGTGTCGATTACGACAGCATTCCCGTTACTATCAATACAAGTAGCAAAATTGTTTACACCAAGATCTATCAAGAGATAATTGGTTGGATCAAGCTCAAATGTTTGTTGATTAGGTTCGTATACAAAAGATATTTTACAGTATCTGGCATCATAACACGGTATGCTATATACCTGTTTAATTGTATTCTTAACATGAAGCAACTGAGAAGATATTTTAAACGACATAACTTTCTTATGATCTGGATACTTAGCTTTTAATTCACCAGGAATACCCAAAACAACCTGATTGTCCTTTATCATAAATGCACGTTGAGTATATCTTATGATCTAAAATTCATTTTTAGCAAGGTACTTAGGTAAACATGGTCTTTGGTTTTTATTTTATCTGGTTAAGGAAAGAAAGAAAGAAAGAAGAGCGTATAATAATGTGTAACATTCACAAGTGCAATAACTTTTCCACCTACCATTATACATATAAATATATATATAGATAAAGATAATGATATGGTATGTATAATTGAGATTATACCTTGAATTGAGATTGAAAGTAAAAAGAAGATAATTATATGGTTGCAATTACTAAATTACAAATAAATTTAGATTTTTAAAAATATATTTAATTTAATTAATATTTAGTAACAGAATTATATTTTATAAGGAGGCATGAGTATAGCTTTTACTTACTTTTTTAGGGACATGCAAACACTTGAAATGATAAAAGAACATGTAATCCCAAATATTAGAAGTCGTCGATATATACACATATGGGATGCAGGATGTGCTATGGGACCCGAACCATATTCATTGGCAATTATATTAAGGGAAAATTTAGGTATGACCTTTAGAAATGTAAAGATCCATGCAACAGATATAGATAACAGCAATTTATTTGGTGATATTATAAAAAAAGGTATATATCCAAAGGAAATGATACAAAGAATACCAGAAGTAATATTCAAAAAATATTTTTCAGGCACTAATAAACCAGATGAGTTTGTAATAGCTGATGAAATAAAGAAAAGCGTTGAATTCACTAAGCACGATCTTTTGGATTTAAAACCTGTTAGGACTGGGTTTAATTTGATCCTCTGTAAAAATGTGCTTTTACATTTTAATGAAAATGAAAGGATAGAGGTGCTAAAAATGTTTTATGAATCTTTGGATGATGGTTATTTAGCAACTGAACAAACTCAAAAAATGCCACTACAACTTCAAAATCATTTTGAGCCTGTTGTTACAAATGCCCAGCTTTATAAAAAAGTAAGTTGATCCAGATTACTTTTTAAAACTCAAATCACATGGATCTACCAATTTATTATCTCGTCAACTACCTCTGGTTAAAAACAGAGGTTTCCTATTTCATACCTCTTAATTTGTCAGTAAGTCCATAGGCTCTTCCCGCAGTTTCTGCGTTGTTTAAGTTATTCAATGCTATTTTTTTAATATTGATCTCAGTATTATTATCTTGATAATATAGTGCTTTGAAGGAAAACCATTCCCAAGGCCTGAGACAATCCAATTAAATATTTGGGGTATTGTCCTGTATTTAACAGCATAAATTATAACTGATGCTATGCTATTTTGAGGATGTGGTTTGTCCACGAAGTGACTGCTCCCAAGACTAAACAGGCTGTCCTACAATTACTGCCAGTAATAGGAAACTTTTATTTTCCGATTTAAAGACTTAATAGGCCTTGTTTTTATCTGTTTTTGCAAGGAAATTAACTTGTCGGACAGCTGTAAATCGCTGGGCCTTCTCTACCCCTACACCCCACTAATCGTAAAATCGAAATAAAATGTCAAGACCCCATTAACCACTGCTTGTAAGAGAAGGAAAATACATAGTAAAGCGGAGGGAAAACAATGCTTGGAATAAACAATACTATTATAGTCGTTGATGATCATGGTTTGTTGAGACCGCAAAAATCCCCTGTAACACAAACACCTTCCTAAAGAAGAAATAATCCTTATATGTAAACTCCTATATGAAAAAATTGTATTCTTAGCATTGAAAAAAATGAACACATGCTACTTGTTCTGAAATGTTGAGTGAACCTTTAAAGAGGCTGCAATTTCCACTTCCAGAGAACAAAATACAGTTGTTCTCTGAAGGAAAAGACGATTAGACATATGTCATACCAGACGACTATATTTTTTTAAAAAAACTCGTCCAATTAGACTGGATGCTTTCGAATATTTTAAATATATATTAAATAAATATATATAATATATGTGCTTAAAGTAAAGAAGGTACTATTTTTTGAGGTACTAAATAGTAGCTAATAAGTTATGAAAGAAGTAAATTATTCAACACCTAGCCAAAATCAAAACTAAATTGATTGGAGTGATAGAATGCTTTGGGACAAAATGATTGGAATGTTTTCAGACAGAAAGAAAATCAAAACTGAAATTGTAGAAGTAATTAGTAATGTAAAGCAAGGATCTTTAGATGCTCGTATGGACGAACAAACTGATCCATTGAATAGGCAGGTCAGTGAAAATCTAAATTATATACTGGAAGAATATCAACAATTGAAATCATATGTTGATTCGATGAAAATATCAGGAACTTCAGATGAATATGCATCTGAATCCAATGATGAACTTGTTAATGACATGATAACACTTGTTGATGCTGCTATAGAGGGAAAGCTTGATACACGTGCCAGCATCGAGGATTACACCGGCAATGACAGAAAAGCCATGGAAAGCATCAACCATCTTCTTGATGCGGTGATAGGGCCGCTGAACGTTTCTGCAGAGTATATAGATCGTATCTCCAAAGGTGACATTCCTGAGAAGATCACCGATGAGTACAAGGGTGATTTCAATGAGATAAAGAATAAACTCAACCAATGTATAGATGCTGTGCATGCCCTGATAGAGGACTCGGAAATGCTTGCTGATGCGGCTGTCCATGAACATTTTGAAGTGCGTGCTGATGGGACAAAGCACAACGGAGATTTCCGCAAAGTGATAGAAGGAGTGAACAATACCCTTGATACTGTAGTTACCAAGGTCCACTGGTACAACTCAATACTTGACAGCATACCATTCCCGATATCTGTCACAGACATGGACTTGAACTGGACTTTTGTAAACAAAGCCGCGGAGGACATCACAGGCCTGAAACGTGAAAATGTGCTAGGTTCACAGTGCCAGCAATGGGGTGCTGATATATGCGGTACGGAAAAATGTGGCATCCATATGCTTAGAAATGGAAAAACAAACTCTTTTTTCAAACAGCCTGGAGAGGATAAGAACTTCAAGGTAGATACTTCATACATAAAAAATACCTCAGGAGAATCAATAGGCCACGTAGAGGTCATCCAGGATGTCTCTGCTTCAGAACAGAATGCTGCTTACACGAAGACAGAAGTAGAGCGTTTGATAGGCAATCTGGAAAACATTTCCAGTGGAGATCTTGATCTTGACCTGAGTGTGACTCCTGCAAACGAGTATACTTCAGGACAGTATGAGAATTTCATGAGGATATCAACTTCAATGTCAACTTTAAAAGATACTCTCAATAAATTAATGGATGAAACTAATTTACTTGTGGATGCATCGGTTGAAGGAAGGCTTACAACTAGAGCCAATTCAGAAGGCTTTAGTGGTGATTATGGAGCACTTATATCCAACATCAACCTAATGGTTGATTCTCTGGTTGGTCACATTGACAATGTACCCACTCCAGTTATGATCATAGACACTGATTTTAATATCTCATATATGAATAGAACAGGAGCATCTGTTATAGGAAAGACTACAGAGCAATTGATAGGGCAGAAATGCTATGACAATTTCAACACTTCTGACTGTCAAACAGAAAATTGTGCTTGTGCAAAAGAGATTAAAACCGGACAACCATTTTCAAGTGAAACAGATGCCCATCCTGGTGGAAAAGATTTATTTATCGAATATGAAAGTGTTGCAATCAAAAACCGGAAAGGAAACATTGTTGGAGCGCTTGAGGTAGTGAAGGACAAAACAGAGGTGAAAAAAGCACTTGAAGACGCACAATCAAAAGCTGACTATCTTGAAAAAATACCCACTCCTGTAATGGTTGTTGATAAAGATTTCAATATTCAGTTTATGAATTCTGCAGGTGCTTCTGCAGTTGATAGCACACCTGAGAAATGCATAGGTCAGAAATGTTTTAGTCTTTTCAACACTCCTCACTGTAACACTACTAATTGCCAAGTAGCTAGAGCCATGGAAAAAGGTGTTGTTTGTACAAACGATACAACTGCCAACCTGCCTTCTGGAGAATTGCCTATAAGATATTCAGGTGCACCACTGAAAAACGAAACTGGAGAAATTATTGGTGCTCTTGAATATGTAATTGATATTAGTAAAGAAAAGGAAATCACAAATGATATCCAATACCTTGCTGAAGCTGCAATTGAAGGTAAATTGGATACACGTGCTGACACTAGTAAATTTGATGGAAATTACAAGAATATAGTTGAAGGAGTTAATTCTACTCTTGATGCCGTGATAGGACCACTCAATGTTGCAGCAGAATATGTTGATCGTATCTCTAAAGGAGAAATTCCAGAGATGATCACCGATGAATACAAAGGAGATTTCAACGAGATAAAGAACAACCTCAATAAGTGTATCGAGTCAATAAATGCTCTAGTTGATGATGCTAATTTACTTGCTAAGGCTGCTGTAGAAGGTAAACTTGACACCCGTGCAGATGCTTCAAAACATCAAGGAGATTACAAAGCAATCGTTGATGGTGTCAATGATACACTTGACGCTGTCATTGGACCGCTTAATGTTGCAGCAGAATATGTTGATCGAATCTCTAAAGGAGAAATTCCAGAGATGATCACCGATGAATACAGTGGAGATTTCAATGAAATTAAAAATAATCTTAACCATCTCATTGAAGCAACTAATGAAATAAGTGAGGTAGCAAGAGAACTTTCTGTTGGAAATACAAACGTTAACATTGAAAAGCGTTCAGAACAAGACATACTTGTTGAGAGTATTCAAAACGTAATCAACAACAATAAGCATGATGCTGAGATTGTTCAGAGCATGGCAGATGGAAACCTTGATATTGACATTCAAGTCATGTCTGAACATGATGTATTGGCAAAAAGTTGTGTCAACATCAGGGATAATTTAAAAATGTTGGTGTCTGATGCAAATATGCTATCCAGCGCTGGTGTAGAAGGCAGACTGAGCACAAGAGCAGACGCATCCCGCCATAAAGGAGAATTCAGAACTATAGTTAAAGGCGTAAATGAATGTCTTGATGCCGTGATAGGCCCTCTCAATGAAGCTGCTAGAGTTGTCACTGCATATGCTGAAGGTGATCTAAATACAAGAGTGACAATAGATACCCAGGGTGACTTTAAAGAGCTCAGTGATACACTAGATAGTTTTGGTGACAGCCTCAAGAGCATCATTGATGATTCCTGTGAGGTGTTAAATTCAATTTCATCAAAAGATCTTACGAGGAAAGTGCAGGTTCAAGGAGTTGGTGACTTCATACAACTCACAGAAGGTGTTGAAAACTGCAGGGTATCACTTAATGAAATTGTATCCCTTGTCAGTGATAATGCAGAAAATATTGCATCAACAGCTCAAGAAATGTCAGCATCCAGTGAGGAATTGACAGCGTCTGCAGAGCAAATAAGCAGCACTGTTACCGAAATTTCAAAAGGAACGCAAGTACAGGCATCAAAGGCTGAAGAAGTCTCAAGGGCAATGGGCGATATGAGTTCAACTGTTCAAGAAGTGGCATCTAATTCTTCTAACGCCGCACAAACATCTGTTGAATCAAATAAGCTTATACAAGAACTTGGTGAAATGTCACAGGATCTTAAGTTAAAGATGGATAACATAAAATCTTCTGTTGGAGATTCATCGGATGTAATTGAAGACTTAAATTCAAAATCCACACAAATTGGGGAGATAGTTAGTCTTATTACAAATATAGCAGACCAAACAAATTTGCTTGCACTCAATGCAGCTATTGAAGCTGCAAGGGCAGGGGAACATGGTCGTGGATTTGCTGTAGTAGCTGATGAAGTAAGAAAGCTTGCTGAAGAATCAGGTAAAGCAGCTAAACAAATAGCACAATTAATTCATCAGATGCAAAGCGGAACCAATAATGCAGTTATATCCATGAAGAAAGGAAGTGAAGAAGTGGAAACTGGAGCTTCTTCTCTTGAGCAATCAGTTATTTCCATAAGTAAAGTTGTTGAGGCGGGTAATGTAATAGAAAGAATGGTTCAGGAAATTGCAGCTGCAGCAGAAGAACAGTCAGCTTCAATAGAAGAAGTTACATCATCTGTTGAAGAAGTATCTTCTATATCAGAAGAATCTGCTGCGGGATCAGAGGAAGCATCAGCTTCTGTGCAAGAACAAACAGCATCTATTCAAGAGCTAGCAAAATCTGCAGAGAGACTTTCAGAAGTAGCTTCAAAAATGCAGGTAATTGTCTCAAAGTTCAAAGTAGATACTATAACTGACGATTTTGATCATAGAAGCAAAGCACCTGAAACTAGATTAGAAATTAATTCAAAGAACGTGCTAATTTAATAGAGAGAGGTTTTTTGATGAAAGAATATGGTGTAAGCAATAATTCTTCTACAGAATTATTGCATTTGGTTGCATGCCAACTTTCGAATGAGGAGTTTGGTATCGAAATATCGAAAGTTAAAGAAATAATCAGGATACCTGATATAACCAAAATACCACAATCACAAGAATATGTAGAAGGAATTATTAATCTTCGTGGTAATGTTATTCCCATTATCAATCTTGCTGCAAGATTTAATCTTCAGCATGATGAAAGAAGTGATGATTCGCGTATAATGGTTGTTGAATTAGGTAACTTGATTGCTGGAATGATTGTTGACTCAGTTACAGAGGTATTAAGTATATCAACTGAGGATATTGAACCTGCGCCTGATTTTATAACTTCAAAGCTTACTGAAAGATATATTCAAGGTGTTGGCAAAATAGATAAAAGATTAATTATACTGCTGAACATAGAAAATATATTTACAGATGAGCAGAAGTTAGAAATCGGACAGATTGAAAATGCGGGTCCTATTCCCGCATAAGTTCTTTTTTTTGGTTTATCCAATTATTCTTTTTTTGTAAATTTTTTAAAATTTTGATGCAGGAGTTTGCTCTTGCCTTATTTTTACTCAATATATTATTAAGATTATAAAATATTGAACACACTATTATTCTTTTTGCCCACTATCCACCCCATCTTTGATAAAAAGGGTCATAAAAATAAAAATTGAAGCAATGAAGAACATTAACTGGTAGCCAAGGTCAACAAATATGCCTATTATCAGAGGCATGAACGCAAGTCCGGCATATATATATGTGTTGAACATACCCATTGCAAGACCCCTTTCAAATGGCATATGAGATACAGCTACCGGTAATCCCAACATTCCCATGCCAGAACCTATACCCAGTAATGTAAAACCTATGTATGGAAACTCAATAGATAAAAGAACACCACAAGTTCCAAGGATAATCCCAGTTGTGATCATGGGCCTGAAATTCACGTCCATTCTCCCCAAAATTATGTTCGTAAGCATTGAGGCGGCATAGAGCAGTGCAATGGCAATGCCAAGTTCTGGCTTGCTCAGAGTGTCTTTACTGTACTCCGGATAGAACGCAAGCATAACTCCAGTGATACCAAAAAGTAAGAACGTTATTAGCCATGTACGAATATATTTTTTATTAAATAGATTTTTCAGGATCATTTTTATATCTGGATATGGAATGGATCTTTTAACTCTCACTTTTTTATGACTCGTTTGCGCAACATAAAGTAAATTAAAGTATAGTATAATAGCAGCAATAATAGTAAAAAGTATGATTCCACCCTTTATGGACCAGGAAGCAAGAAAGCCGGATGATAATACCCCAAAGGCAAGTCCTGCGCTGAGAAGGAAATTAAATTCTCCTATGTATCGAATTCTGTGACGTAAACCGGACAATATAGAATAGGCAGCTGGAAAGAAAGCTCCACATGCAAATCCTTCAACGAACCTGGCCAATATAAGCATGTATATGTTATTGGTGAAAATAAGTATCAATCCTGCAGTGAAAGTGAGTACAACTGCTAAGAGTATCAATTTCAACTTATCATAAACATCAACCAAGAATCCAAAAGGTATCATAGTAAGCAGGGCCCCTATGAAGTATCCGGAGAACAACAGAGTATATTCAAAGGTTGCAGATGATGTATTACCCAATGAAGCGATCTCAGGTAATACAGGAATAACAGAATTTGATAAACCCATTATCAGAAAAACAGTTGAATATATTAATATCCGTTCTTTTTCCATGAGGTCACCTACAATTGAATATCTAGTTATGCAAGCATTCTATATATGTTTAGAAGCTTGTATATTACTTTCGAATAAAATGTGACAAAATTTGTATAGCACAGTATAATAAAAATTTAGTAAAAATAATATGTTATCTATTTTATAAAAATCAGTTAACCTGCACCTAATAATATATAATATAGTAAAGGTATAGTAATATTACATAATAAAAAAATTATTAAAGTAAGAAGCAGTGAAACATATAGTCAAAAGTATATGTTTAACTAAATACAATAACACTGTGAAACATACTTTAAAAATTATAAAGCTATAACAAAAAAATAACTACCTGTTTACAATATTTTAATAAGTATATAATTATAACCCTATTTT
>PXAV01000052.1 GCA_003565715.1 Methanosarcinaceae archaeon | reverse complement strand
TAATGAAATGTAGTAAAATATGAAACAATATCATAATGTGTTATATTTTATTAGGCTTAAAGCATTATAGCTCAATACAGTTCTGCCAGACACCATGGATATTGCAATATTCAAGAGCACAGAAAGCCTTGAACTTATCGATGTCATTAACATGAAAAGCAGCAACAGGTTCTGTATGTACTGGTTCAAAATCCATGCGTCCCAAATTTATTGTCTTTCCTTCCTTTGTGGTGCCATAAAGCTCAACCCACTCTATATGATGTTCAACCGTGTTTGGGTGTGGTACTTCCTTTCCAACTAAAACACGTACAAAATCCGTCTTTGCCTGTCCATGGCCTCTGATAATTTCAATTTCCGGTACATGCTTCTCTTTGCCTTCAACTTCTTTTCCCTTAAGTATTTCTGCGAATTCCATGTAGATCACCTGTTCTCAGTCTTAATAGATGTGAATTAATCATTTCAATATCAATTGATTATCATTATTTTACAATAATCATTTTTTGGGTGGATTGAATGTTCTTGATTCAAGCTCCTTGTCGATCATAAAAAGACCATTACCTTCATCTCCAACAAGCCTGAGCTTTGCTATCAATTCATTATCGTTTGCCTCTTCTTCAATTTGTTCGGTAACGAACCACTGGAGAAATATCTGTGTTGCATAGTCCTTTTCTTCATAAGCAAGTTCTACAAGCCCGTGTATTGATTCTGTAATGAACTGCTCATGTTTTAATGTTGCCTCAAACATCTCCAGAGGTGTCCCGAAATTACCTGGTGGTTTCTCTATCGAATTGAGGACAACCTTTCCTCCCTGTTCATTTATGTAATCATATATCTTCATTGCATGTGACATCTCTTCCTGATACTGGACCATGAACCAGTTGGCAAAACCGCCAAGTCCACTATAAGTACAGTGTGCTGACATGTCCATATAAAGATAGGCAGAGTACATCTCTTTGTTCATTTGTTCGTTCAGGGCTTTTGTCATTCTCTCGCTCAGCATTTTATTCCCCCATTATAATATGTTCACATAACAATTATTTCATAACCTTCTTCCATATAGCGTTGCATACTTGGATGTCCTGACATATCATCACATAGTGGCAGGTCCTGACCCTTTGCACTTTCCAGACTGTTCATCTTTGTTTCACATGCTTTGCACACACAGTCGATCAACCCTGCATCCTTTGCGTTTGCATAAAGCTTAGAATAAGGCATGTCACCACTCTCTACTTCTTTTATCAGCTTTGTTGCGGCTCCCTCAATGATCAACTTTACATCATATCCTTTCTTTTTCATGTCAAGAGCGTTCATCAATGCATGTAAAAAACACATTCCTTCGCCGTTGAAAGCAAAAACAGCCACTTTTCTGCTCATTATATCACCTTTTCTTAATGCCCCTTCTGGTTCCCATTCTTACAAATGAGTAGATTTGTATAAAGTGTTTTCGGTTTCCTGACACTTTCTTACCGAATGCAGAGGTACTGCGCATTTTGCATAATCCATTCATTGTCTTATTATTAAGTATTTTGTGCTGATATATACTTGTTAACCGAACTGCACCATAACCCGGACAATAACTTAACTAGCTCATACTAAGTCATGCAACTCGCTTTGAGCACTATCTCAAAACACGTCTTCATATGTTTTAAAAAAATTAAAATATGTACGTACGTTCTCTAGCTCCGTCCATCTTTTAACAACAACAGGTTTTTCATCAAGGTCATATATCTTTGCCCCGTGCATCGAAAGCAGAAAGGGAGAATGAGTGGATATAATAAACTGACAACCAAAAAAACGAACAGAATCTTCAATAAAGTTCAACAGTTCGATCTGACGTTTTGGAGATAGACTATTTTCCGGCTCATCGAGTATATATATTCCATTTTCACTAATCTTTTCAGTGAAATATTGGAATGCACTTTCCCCATTAGAAAATTCCTTTACATTATTCATTACTTCACTTCTTACAAAACGTGACTGGGATTTGCTTCTAGTTGTATTTACTCTCTTTAATTTCTCATAATCCTCCATCGATCTCATTTGAAACTTAGAGTATTTCATATCTAAATATTCCCGGAAAAGATCTTCTCTTTTTTGATCGATCCCCTCATTAAGAGTACGGATATTCAGCATATAATCAAATACATCATCACTCGTAATAATTCTGCTAGTTTCAGGAATACTGGCTACTTGCTCTACTTCACACATCTTTACATAATCGGGATAGAAATTTGATTTACTATAAACAGAGTCACGCTTGAGGCTTATTTTTTCTGCTATCACATTTAATGCTGTAGATTTTCCTGACCCATTTCCACCATATAATATTGTAACAGGTTCAAAGACAATATTTTCAAAACCTCGTCTTGACAAAATTTTAAACGGATAAAACGAGTCATAGCATGTTCTTTGTACATTAATGAAAAAGTCAAATTCCATTTCATCATCTGGAAATGTAAAAGCACTTAAATAGATCACAAATATCCCTGCCAAATAATACTAACCTTTACTCTCATCTTCTTGCTTGGTTATGGCATTTTGTCATCAGTGCCATATATCTTTATAATATTTTATTTCAAAAGGTTCCGGGCTCCAACTCTACTATGCAGATGCTTTCCTATTAATTTTCCACTATTGACCACCCTTACCACATTATTCCGCTTATATTATATTTCCCTTCCACAATCAAAATTTGTTCATGCTCTTTTACTTCATACTTAACAATAGTGTAGACTGTACCTTTACATTTTCCACGCCACACGTTATGCACAAGAACGTAAATGAGCAAAGATAGTAAATAAGTAGTCGCCTTTTCCGACAGTCGTTACAATTTTTTTCCACAAAATAGACATGTATGACGTATAAGGTAATACCATAATATATCAGGCTAACCAGATACTTTAAATAATCTTACACCACTGTAGGATTAAAATGCAGCCAGCATATAAGGCCATAAATATGTCAGATCATATAAGGCCGTAATAAATATATGGCAACTATCATCAACTCGATTATCAGTTCGTTCTTACTTTAAAGTGATCAAACTATCTGATCGTCGATGATCTGACAATTAATTATTATCATCGGAGAGTCACAATGACCGTTCCCAAAGAGTATGACCCGCATATCATAGAGCCAAAATGGCGTGATTCATGGAACATGTCCATGTATCATTTCGACTGGAATGACAAAAGCAGACCCCAGTTTATAATTGATACTCCTCCTCCGTATCCCACAGGGAATTTCCATATAGGCAATTCCCTTAACTGGTGTTACATAGATTTTGTTGCAAGGTATAAACGTATGTGTGGGTACAATGTGATGTTCCCGCAGGGGTGGGATTGTCATGGGCTTCCTACTGAGGTTAAAGTGGAGGATATTCACGGCATCACAAAGAACGAGGTTTTAAGGGAAGAGTTCAGGAAGATGTGCCGTGAGCTAACCATTGATAATATCGGAAAAATGAAGAACACGATGTTAAATCTTGGTTTCTCTACAGACTGGAGCAATGAGTTTGTCACCATGGAGCCTGAGTATTACTCCAAGACACAGAAGTCCTTTAGGCAAATGTATGATATGGGACGCTTATACCAGTCAGAGCATCCTGTTAACTGGTGCCCAAGATGTGAAACAGCTATCGCTTTTGCAGAGGTTGAGTACGATTCCAGGGATACCAAGCTGAATTACCTGCATTTTGATGGACTCAAGATCGCAACCACGCGACCTGAGCTGCTTGCAGCATGCGTTGCAGTGGCTATAAACCCGGAGGATGAACGCTACCGTGAGCACTTAGGTTCATCCATCAAGGTGCCTCTTTTTGGTCATGATGTAAAGGTAATTGGTGACAAGGATGTTGATCCTGAATTTGGCACGGGTGTTGTGATGATATGTACCTTTGGTGATAAACAGGATGTAAGATGGTGGGTTGAACACTCCTTACCACTGCGCAAGGCTATTGATAAGAATGGTCTGATGACGGATATAGCCGGAAAATATTCCGGGATGACCATTGCACAATGTAAACAAGCCATAATTGCAGATCTTGAACAAGGGGGGTATCTGTTTGAACAGAAGGTACTCGAGCAGAACGTGGGTATGTGCTGGAGGTGTGATACACCAATAGAGATCCTTTCTGAGCGCCAGTGGTTCATCAAAATAGATACTGATGAAGTATCAAAGGCAGCAGATCATATACAATGGCTTCCGGAGTACATGAAAGTGAGGCTTGAGAACTGGACAGGGACAATGGAATGGGATTGGTGCATATCCCGCCAGAGGCTGTTTGCAACACCAATACCGGTATGGTACTGTAAGGGATGTGGTGAGGTTATTGTTGCAAAGGAAGAATGGATGCCTATCGACCCTACCCAGCAGAATCCACCTGAACCTTGTAAATGTGGCAGTACTGATTTTGAAGCTGAGGAGGATGTTCTGGATACCTGGATGGACTCTTCCATAACAGCTCTTCATGTTGCAGGCTGGCTAAGCGGGCATGAAATAAGAATGCCCACACAGCTACGTCCACAGGGGCATGACATCATAAGGACATGGGCATTTTACACAATATTGCGTTCAATGGCGATAATAGGTGAGAGGCCATGGGATACCATTCTTGTAAATGGGATGGTTCTGGGTGAGGATGGTCACAAGATGAGCAAGTCTCTTGGAAATGTTATCTCTCCTGAAGAAGTAATAAAGGATTACAGTGCAGATGCTTTCAGGCAATGGGCAGCCATTGGGGGCTCTCCTGGATCAGACGTTATGTTCCGCTGGAAGGACGTGGTTTCAGCATCAAGATTCTTTGCAAAGATGTGGAGCATTTACAGGTTCAGTATGTCTCACCTTGAAAATTATGAACATATTGATGTGGATGTCCACAGGCTTAAGGTAGTGGACAGATGGCTTCTTAGTAATCTTAACAGGCTCACCAGGTCAGTGACAACATCAATGGATGCCTACCAGTTCGATGCCGCTTTCAAGGCCATAAGGGGCTTTACATGGGATGTCCTGGCAGACAATTATATAGAGCTTGTAAAGTCACGTCTGTATGGTGAGGATGAAGAAGCAAAAAGTGCAGCAAGGTTCACGCTGTATACTACCATAGATACTCTTTGCCGACTGATGGGACCGTTTGCTCCTTTCTTTGCAGAGGAGATGTTCTCTGGCATAAGTGATCAAAGTGTGCATTTACAGGCCTGGCCAGAGGTATCAGGATCAATGATAGATGCTGGTGTGGAGAGTTCAGGAGAGTTCATAAAAGATGTTGCAAGTAGTATAAGGAGATATAAATCTGAAAATGGCATGGCACTGAATGCCCCTCTTAAAAAAATAGAGATATATTGTGATCTTGGGGATATGGGTGATCTTCTGGGTGCTACAAACTCTGTGGTGGAGATCATAGAAGGTGAACCTGATTTTGACTATGTTCCTGTTGGTGTCAAGCCTAACATGGGGATTATCGGCCCAAGGTTCCGTGGACAGGCAAAGGCTATAATAAATGCTATTGGCAGTGAAAGCCCTGAAAAAATAGCACGGGATATAAGTAAAGGTAAGATAACTTTAAGTGTAAACGGTTTAACCGTTGAACTTGATCCTGAATGTGTTGAAATTGAGAAGGAAGTTGTTTCACAAGGAAGGTCAGTTGACGTCCTTGAAGTCAACGGTACTCCGGTTGTGATTGTGAGGTGATTTGTGTAAGGTGGATGTTTTGAATATTCTGCCTTCCTTTAACACGACTTAGAGGTGTCCATAACGTATCTTATTGAGTTTTATGGGAATATCTATATTATATTGATACATATCGGCATAGATACATATGGAACTTATCTATGATGTATGTCTTTTTCACAGGTGATCAGTTGAAAATAAAATCAAGGGTACAGTTAAGAAAATCTGCAAAGGCCCAGCTTCTGGGTGATATCGGATCTATCTTTGGTGATGAGGTAGAAAAGCTTGATAACTGTAAGTTTGAAACAGCAAACATCGATGATATGTCCTTAATACTTGTTGATGGTGAACCATTGTTGTTCCAGGTTAACGGCACATATTTCCCAACTGTAAAAGGGGTTTTGGAACTTGGCCTGATGAAGAACATAATAACAGTGGATTCCGGAGCTGTTCGTTTTGTAGTGAACGGTGCAGACATTATGTGTCCGGGGATAGTCGCTGCAGACCCAGATGTAAGCGAAAATGATCCTGTGATAATAATAGAAGAGGTACATAATAAACCCCTTGCTATTGGAATTTCCCTGATGGAGGGAGCCGAAATGAAAGGCAACAAAGGTAAAGCTGTAAAATCCATACACTATGTAGGTGACAAGCTTTGGAATCTTGATATCTGAATACAGTTAAAAAAGAAACCATTAAAATACTATGAGCTTATATATAAAAACAAGAACACATATCAAATGCTTATTATCATACGGGTTTGCGGTAATAATTTAAGTAGTAATAATATTAATATAACATTGTTTTTGAATACATGAGGGCGAACTATGGCAAATATCATGAACAAATTGTTTGGTGGAAGCGGTAAAAGCGCAACCCCCGAGGATGAATATACTGAACTTGATCTTACTAAATACGAGCAGGTAATAGACGATGAGCCGGCAGAGACCTACATAAGGGTTGCCGAACTTACGAATCTAAATGAGCTCACATCTCTGAAAAAAGAGGTATATGAAGGGAATATTGTAATGATCGATATATCTCAAATAAAAGTGGACAAGCTTTTGCTTGACCGCGCCTTAAAGGATCTCAAGGAGGTTGTTCTTGATGTCCATGGAGACATAGCTGGTATTAAGGATGACCAGGTGCTTGTAACGCCTGCCGGGATCAAGATTGACAGATCTAAGATCGTTGGTGGAAGATATTGAGCGAAGCAGATCCGGGCCAAAGTTTTGAAACATTTACCTCCTGCCCACTTTGCCATGATGACCTTGTAATCAGATGGCAAGGGGATGATATCCCTTATTTTGGCGAGGTAATGTACATAACTGCAGTATGTAAGTGCAGTTTCAGGTTCACAGATACTATTATACTGTCACAGAAAGAACCAATGAGGCACGAACTTAAGGTCGAGGGGCTTGATGACCTGAACGCCAGGGTCGTGCGCTCTACTTCAGGTACTATAAGGATCCCGGAGCTTGGAATAGATGTGGAACCAGGTTCGATATCTGATTCCTATGTTACAAATGTTGAAGGTATCCTTGACAGGATCTATAATGTGGTCATCACAGCAACCAAGTGGTCTGAAGATGATGCTGACAAGTATTCCCGGGGACTTGAGGTTCAGCACGCACTTCAGGAAGCTATGGATGGACAAAGATCACTTACTGTTATGATAGAAGATCCATTTGGAAACAGTGCAATCATTTCAGATAAAACCGCATCATGTATCCTGACATGTGAAGAAGCAGAGCACCTTAAGACAGGTATGGTAGTCTTTGATGTCAATTCTTCTGATATGGAGCTTGATGCCTGTGACTCGGATCACAGCATAAATGAATGATTCCGGTGGGGTATATATGGAAGATGGTTCGTTTCAAACTCCGGGTATTCCGCTGATAGGTGATGATGCACCTTCATTTAAAGCACGGACCACTCTTGGAAAGATAAGTTTTCCACATGACTTTAAAGGAAAATGGGTAATCTTCTTCAGTCACCCTTCTGATTTCACTCCGGTTTGTACTACAGAATTCATTAAATGTGCCTCTATGCAGGAAGAACTTCGGGGTATGAATACAGAACTTCTGGGACTTTCTGTAGATAGTATCTATTCCCATATAGCATGGCTTAAGACTATCTATGACAGAATAGAGTACAAAGGTATCAGTAGCATGGATGTTATGTTCCCTGTTATTGAGGACATGGGCCTGGAAATTGCACGCAGTTATGGTATGATCCATCCAAGGTCCAGTTATGATAAAGAGGCGATTCTGGAGAAGTTTGAGAGGACCGGAGGTGTTATCCCACTCCATGACCAGACTACAGAGACCGTTAGGGCTGTATTTATAATAGATCCTACGGGCAGGATACGGGCAATACTCTATTATCCAATGTCCAATGGAAGAAGCATGGATGAAATAAAGCGTCTTTTAATAGCATTACAAAGGACTGACAGGGATAACGTTTCAACTCCTGAAGGTTGGCAGCCAGGTGATGATGTCATTGTGCCCTGCCCGGACACATGGACCGATGCCAAAAACAGGTCAAGCGAACCGGAAAGTGACATAAGATGTGTTGATTGGTTCCTTTGTATGAAAAAGGATAAGCAATAGCTGTTCTATAGTTAGATAGTACTTTCTTTTATCACTTCTTTATGTTTTATCAGTAATGCTTTCTGGTAGTGTGGTACCTGACTTAAAGGAAATGCCTATAAACAATGTATTTGTTAATGTAGGCAAAATCAAGTATAAACAGGTGAATAAATGGCTGAGCAAGAAAAAGAGGCTGGGCTTCCTTTAAAAGAGAATTTCAGTGAATGGTACAATGAGTTGCTTATGAAGGGTGAGGTAATGGATGTACGCTACCCTGTCAAAGGACTTTATGTCTGGTTCCCCTTTGGCTTTAATATCAGGAGGAATGTTTATGATATCATACGCAGGCTACTTGATAAGGATCATCAGGAGACCTTATTTCCACTGCTGATCCCAGAGAACGAATTTATGAAAGAAGCCGAGCACATTAAAGGTTTTGAGGAAGAGGTCTATTGGGTTACTCATGGCGGCACATCTCCACTGGAAGTTAAGCTGGCACTTCGTCCAACAAGTGAAACGTCAATATATCCAATGTACAAGCTTTGGGTAAGGTCTCATGTTGACTTGCCTCTTAAGCTCTACCAGATAGTCAACACTTTCAGGTATGAGACAAAACACACCCGTCCTCTTATAAGACTGCGTGAGATAACATCTTTTAAGGAAGCACACACTGTGCATGCCACATGGGAAGATGCAGCAGCACAGGTGGATGAAGCTATCAGTATATATACCGAATTCTACCGAAAGCTTGCAGTTCCTGTGCTTGCATCCAAAAGACCTGAATGGGACAAGTTCCCGGGTGCTGACTATACTATAGCTACCGATGCTCTGATGCCAGATGGCAGGACCCTTCAGGTGGGCACCGCCCATCATCTTGGTGACAATTTTGCAAAGACCTTTGATATCACATATGAGGATGCTGAAGGCGAGCAGGTATATGCACACCAGACATGTTATGGTATATCTGAGCGCTCAATAGCAGCTCTAATATCCATACATGGCGATGATAAAGGTCTTGTTCTTCCTCCTGCTGTTGCCCCTGTACAGGTTGTTATAATACCTATCATATTCAAGGAATCCGGAAATGTTCTTGCTGCATGTGGGGATGTAATGACCAGGTTAGAGCAGGCAGGGTTGCGCGCTAAGATGGATGCAAGTGATATTCGTCCAGGTGCCAAGTACTATAAATGGGAAATGCGAGGTGTACCTGTCAGGCTGGAGATAGGTCCAAGAGATCTTAAGAACAATGCAGCAATGCTTGTGCGCCGCGACACCGGGGAAAAGATACAGGTATCTCTTGAAAACATTGTTGATGAACTGTCCACACTGCTTGAACGTATTCACGAGGATCTTTACCAGAAGGCAAGAACTAGTATGTACGAGCACGTTTTTGAGTGCTCGGATCTTGGGGAGATCAGGGAAAAGATATCAAAAGGTATTGCAAAGATATTCTGGTGTGGAAGCAAAGAATGTGGTCTTAAGCTGGAAGACGACGTCGGCGCTGGTATACTTGGTATACCAACTGAACAGACAAAGGATTGCAATGGCAGATGCCTTGTATGTGATTCAGATGCATCGGTTCAGGTCTATGTTGCCAGAACATACTGATTTTGTGGAAAAGGTCATATACTCCCTGTAAAATACACCTAGGCGATTGGTATGGATACATCAGCACCTGAAAAAACACGGTTACCTGAAAAACCGTTATTTGTATGCGTTCTTGGAAATACGGAAACAGCCTACATAGAAGGCCTCTCGGCTGCAGGCAAGACTGCAAAACTGACTGACTATACTCCGGCAGGAGATGCTGAAGTCCTTGAAACGGGAACAATAATCGATATTCCTATCCTGCCGATGACCCCTCCTTATGATACTCCCACGCCTGCGCTTATTACTCGTGCAGCACTTTCAATAACAGGTATACCACACGTATTCGTTAATGCTGGTCTGCGTGTACTACCATCAGAACAGGTTTCGCTAATAGATGTTGGGGGAACACCCGGTGATGATATCAGAAATCCCATTGCAGTCCATGATGTTGATGCAGTGTTCAGCAGGTCCTTTGAGTTGGGTGAGAAGCTTGCAAAAGAGCACGATCTTGTGATCATAGGCGAAAGTATTCCTGCAGGCACTACGACTGCAAATGCTGTTCTGCAGTCACTTGGTTATAATGGTAATGTGAGCAGCAGTTCCAGTGCTAATCCTCTATCACTTAAAAAAGTGGTAGTAAAGGAGGCTCTTGAATCATCCGGCATTACCTTTGGTTCCCTTCGTGATGATCCTTTAAAGGCTGTTGAATCTGTAGGGGATCCTATGATGGTGGCAGTTGCCGGAATTGCTGCGGGTCTTGGTAAAACGACTGTTATACTTGCAGGGGGTACTCAGATGATCTCTATATTTGCCCTGATCAAGCATATGGGGTACTCTGTGGATAATATAAAAATTATAACGACTGTTTATGTTATTCGTGACAATTCTGCCAATTTTGTAGAACTTGCAAGTGATGTGGGTGCTGCATTTGAGAGTGCTGACCCCGAGTTTTCCAGATCTGCATTCAAGGGATTACAACAGTATGAAGAAGGATTTGTCAAAGAAGGGGTAGGCGCAGGTGGTGCTATATACCTGACCGGAATGTTTGGCTATTCTATGGAGGAGCTACGCTTGAAGATAGAGCAGCTTTGCCATGAGCTCTGCAGCTTTGGTGACCTTAAAAGAATTGCTGATGAGGACGCATAAATGTCTTTTTTTTCTGTGGTACCGCTAAATATATCTCTGATTAGATATATTCTGGGGTTACTACCCTGATGTATGGGGCTGTGGCCTAGCCCGGCATGGCGATGGGCTCCAGCGGATAAATGATGAGCAACGGGTCTACTGAGACCAGCCCGACGGGGCAGGTCTGTGAGGAACCGTTGGAGCACTGATATGTGCTCATGAACTACAAGCTGTTAATTCAGTTGTTCGGAGAGACCCGTCGATCGTGAGTTCGAATCTCACCAGCCCCATCTGATTTATTTATTACCTTTTAAATAAATGGTAGCTTACTATAGTTTGTCTGATATGGCCTAAACTTTATATGGATATAGAACTATACGAGTAACTGTAATATTAGAGTACTATATAATTATTAACAGGTAGGTTAAAATAAAATAAATACCATTAATTTTATAATGTACTATATTTATTTAATTTTCATATAATTAAGGAGTCCATGACCCATGCAATATAGGGATAAAGTACTCATTGTTGATGATGAGAAGGCCATAGTTGAACTAATGGGCCTTTACCTGAAATCTGACTATGAAGTTATCAGCGCATATAGTGGGAAAGAAGCACTGAGTAAGGTCAAGACCGAGAAACCTGATATTATTCTTCTTGATGTAATGATGCCTGATATGAATGGGTATGAAGTGTGCAGGGTGTTAAAGACCTCGGTTGAGACCCAATTTCTTCCAGTTGTAATGGTAACAGCATTGTCCGGTAAGGACGACCGCATAAAAGGAATAGAGGTAGGTGCTGATGAATTCCTTGGTAAGCCTGTAAATCGTCTTGAGCTTGTTACCAGGGTGCGGTCCTTATTGAGGATAAAACATCTACAGGATAAGGTTCTTGCTGAAAGGAACGAAGCAATGAACTACCTGGATATTGCTGGTTTTATTCTTTTTGTAATAGACAGGGATATGAAAATCAATCTGATGAACAATAAAGCTAATTCTGTTCTTGGTTATAGTGAATTCGAACTGATAGGGCATGATTTTTTAAATTATCTTGTTCCTGTATATTCCCGGGAAAGAACAAGACATGAGTTTGAAAGGGTCCTTTCAGGTGAACAAGAACTTCCTGAATTCACAGAGCATGCAGTCCTTACAAAAGAAGATAATGAAATACCCGTTAGGTGGTATGATGTTATACTCAGGGATGATGAAGGTAATATTAACGGTATGTTGTGTTCAGGCGAGGACCTGAGTAAATTGTAATGCTCTGATTACAGGGATATGATATCGCTAGTTATGTCTGCATACTATGGTTTTTATTGCTGTTATTTGTAAATACTTCCATAGCTCTTTGTATGGATGTCTCTAACATGGTCTATTTTCGAGATATTCTTACTATGCACACATACACACACACACACACACACACACATATATATATATATATATATATAATTTGTTTATTTGTTTATTTTATACTAAATTTTATGATATTA
>PXAV01000003.1 GCA_003565715.1 Methanosarcinaceae archaeon | reverse complement strand
TTCGCCTTTTTTAATCTCAAGGTCTATTTTGTTCAACACTCTTCTCTTTCCATAACTTTTGGAAAGACCTTTTATTGATATTATATTGACCATCAAGGCTATATTTAGGTGTTATGTAAATTAAATTAACGTTTCATCCAGTATATGACATTCAATATCAATCGAACATTCAGGAGCTACTTTTGATCTTCATCTCATGTGCTTGATAAAGATGGCAGTGATCTTCAGAGCACTATATATTACTTTATATTAGCAAGCAGATCAAGTCCCTTATCACTTAGGAAATATTTATCTTCTCTAATATTAAGAAACTCTCCGTTTATCAAAAAATCAGTGTGGTACTTAAAAACCTTTTCATTAAGTTCAGTTCTTTCAAGCAGTTCTTCCTTTCTTCCTCCAAAGGCACCTATCTCCTTTACAAGCTGTCTGCGTATTGGATGTGAAGCCGCTTTATGTATCAGCTCGTGTTCGGTCTTTACCCGCTCTCCTTCAGAAGGTTTCACACTAATGAAATTGTCAAGGTCGTCGTCATCCAACATTGTCTGTTTTCCTCCATTCAACAATCATTGGTTTACAATATTAAAAGTATTGTGCCGTAGATCTTCAAAAAAAACAAGTATTACAGAAAAAAGTTTACCTGAAGCAAAATGAGTTGAAAAGATACCTGGATATGTTCATATTACCCAAAAGATCCATCAAAATAATACTATGAAGCATACCTTAAGAATATTCCTGTATATGATCCAAAAGTTCAGCAAAATGCTCATTGCGAACAACCTCATAACAAAGGATGTAAATGGTGGTATAATCCTTGACCAGAAACATAGTAAGGGATTCAAAAATCTCAAAAAATTAACTGTTTCCGGGATACAGCTGGAAGAGCCTATGGACTTACTTAAGCGTGTAATGGGAATGAAATAGGTAGCCTCCCATTTTAATGGGAGGTAGTTAACTGATCTTATAGGGCAACAACTTGTTCTTCAAAGTTTAGATATCTATTTTTCACATCTGTTCTATTATGTAACTCCTTTGCTGACATTCCAGGATCTGCAGGCAGAAATGTAAGACTTCCATTCTGGTATCTCATTGGAGAACCAATCGCCTTATAATACTCATTCTTCAGACTCTGTATAGCTGCTACCACTGTTTCTTTATCATGCTTTGAGCTACCAAGGTTTGCAAATGCAACACCAAGAAGCAGGTTATTAGCATGCAGTGCAAGGTGCAGATTCCATGTGTCCCGGTTGACGAATTCATGGATCTTTATGTCCATAACCAAATTGATCTCATTTTCCCTCAATATAACAATCTCCATATCAATGACTGCATTTTAAATAATTCATGTACTTATATATAAAGAGTTTGTAGGTATTTTTAGAAAGATGTTCAGATGTGTAAATAACTTGTCCATGTCTTGAAGCATTGTGTTCACAATTTCACTCGAAAAAATTCATAGCTAATGGTATGGGATTGTGCATACTTCTTCTTGAGTCAGAGTTGTAATTTTGTGTTTCTTTATCAAAAACAAATATGTATTCTACATCAAAATATGTCCAGTAATACGTATAATGTCTTCTTGCATCACTTATTATTACTGTGACATCACTTTCAGATACATCTATATCATACACAATATAGTCTATTTCTCCTGGAAAACCTGTATCATATAATGCTTTAGACATGTTGAAATAATCCATGAATTCATTTCCATTTTCAGGATATTTCGATATAAAAGTTCCTTTTTCAACACCTCCCCAATAACTTGATACAAGTATTCTGTAATGTGTTTCGTTATAAGGATACGCTGAGAGGAACTTACCAGGCATTATTGGATATGAGTTCTGATAGTCAATACTATTTCCCTCTATATTTTCAACATGTTTGATCAAGATTAACTTTGCAAAAGGATTCAGTATGCACCATATGATAAGTATGCAAAGTAATGTTCTGTAGAGCTTTTTATGTTCATCTGAAATAATTGCATGTATCCATCTACTACCATCTCTGAGCTTATTGTTCTTTTTGAAATATTCTGCTGCGATATAAAAGAAGGGAATTAAAGATATGATAGCAACAACAGGATCAAAGAAATATATGGCTCCTATAGTTGATGATTCTGTTATGAATGGAAAAAAAGGTCTCATTTTCCAGCTTGTTATGTAATCAAGGTACACGTGACTGAGTATTGCAGCACCTACCACAACCGTTAGCTTTCGGTTTTTCTCACGTATCCATATATACAATGTAACAAGGGTTGCAAAAAGAAAAGAATGCATAAACTCCCGGTGTCCCATTAGGTAGTACAGGTTGTTATGGGTATGTTGGCTCATATCCTGTGATAATACAATAAACAATGCATTAAGGATAAAATCAAGGTCAGGAAGAATGGCAACAAAAGCAACAATCTTTATCTGCCTGCTGTTCAGTCCTGCAACTGCTGCTATCAAAAGCCCTATTCCAAGATGGGACAGGATACTTACCATTCCTTCACCGATATTGATAACAGCATTATTCTTATTATATTTATGCAGGCTGCCGGTTCAGCGGCATTAGATTGGATATTTGTATGTGTTCAGTACTTTCCGATAGTCTTTGCAACGAACCTGTGAAAACCATGTATGCTTGCACTACTACCCAGATACATCATAGGACATCTTCCGGTAATTACATTAAGGGTATTATCATTTTTAATGTCTTTAACCTCACTTGTGTCTGTTTTCCAGTGAACCCAAAAATTTTGCACACCCTTTTCTGTCATTTTCCTTATAATTTCTCCAGGCTCCTTCTTTGTGATACCTATTACAACATTACTAATGCTGTCAGGTGCCTGTGATATGTTCTGTATTGAGCCATCCATGGGGTTTTCAGAGCAATCAAGCACAGTAAATATTTTCCCTCTTTTTCTGAGTTCATTCGCAGTCCACTTCAACGCTGGTTTTGTACCGTCTGTTACAATAAGGAAATTGTCAAGTTCCCAGAATTCTTCATACTCCATTCATACACCATCCTATATTATGTTTGATCACAGATTTTGTATCTCATTGTATAAGAGGTCTTTTAATGAAGTATGTCAATTAAGATATAGGTCTATGCTTAAAAGAAATGAAGAATGTTAAATAAGAAATGTTCATAATAAGGATATTGAATATTAGGTGGCACCATCTGGTTTGTTTTACCTTGTGTTTTATTGTTGCTTTATTCATTAAGGTGGGTTCTCATAGAAACAGGGTCATTTTTATTAAAAATGGCCCATGTCTCTATTTTGGTCTTACGGGCAACATTGTTACCACCGACCACTTGTCAAAAATCCTACCACCTACAAACCAACCATATTCTGTAGGGAAAATGTAAGAAAGCTTGTATATTCCTTACATTATCACTAACTTGCTTAGTTTAGTTCACATATATAAGTATATTTATTATATATTATATGCTTATTCTTATCATAATGATATATCAGTTAGTTGCTATTTTCATTCACTGTATAAAATCGACCATTGATTCAAATATCCTAAGTCCATCCTCTGAGCCAAGAATACTCTCAGATGCCCTTTCAGGATGTGGCATCATTCCAAGTACGTTCTTTTTTGCGTTCACAATACCTGCAATGTTCTCAAGGGAACCATTGGGGTTTGCATCATCGCTTACTTTTCCGTTGTTATCCACATATCTGAACACTACCTGCTCGTTATCATCAAGCATTGATAGTATGGGTTCATCAGCATAGAAATTGCCTTCCATATGTGCAATAGGTATGTTGAGAACTTCTCCTTTCCTGAATCTGGATGTAAAAGGTGTGTCTCTTGTCTCTACTCTAAGATATGTGTTTTCACATCTGAATTTGGGGTAATCGTTTGTTGTGAGTGCACCATCCAGCAGACCTGATTCGGTAAGTATCTGGAATCCGTTGCATATACCAATTATAGGTTTCCCCTCATTTGCAAGCTTATGGATTGAGGTCATAATGGGAGTTCTTGCTGCAATTGCCCCGGCCCTGAGGTAATCCCCATATGAAAACCCACCTGGAATAACTATCCCTTCAAAACGTTTCAGATTCTCTTCCTTGTACCATACAAGCTCAGCGTCAACTCCCATCTCATCCTTTAAGATATGGAGAACATCAAGATCACAATTGCTGCCACCAAACTGTATAATACCGATGGTCATTGTTTTTCCCTCATAGAGATAGAATAATTATGGATGATCGGGTTGGCTATAAGCTTTTGACACATCTCATTTACGTTCTCTCTTGCACTTTGTTCATTATCTGCCTCAAGCTCTATTGTGTACATCTTTGCTGTTTTTACACTCTCAGTATCATATCCCAAGTGCTGTAGAGCTCTTTTGATGGTCGTACCTTCCGGGTCAAGCATACCGGTTTTAAGTTCAATGGTTACTTCTGCCTGATATTGCATATAGAATCCTCGCATATATTCTAAATGATATTTGAATGGTAATAATGGTATTAAATTAACAGATAATCAAGGCACTAAATAATAACGCCTGCTATTATAACTTTTGCATCGGGATCAAATGATATCAATCAAGTACCTTTTTTGCATGGTACAGCCTCTGGATAATGGTAATATGGGTGAGGAGAACAATCATGAATATTGCCGCTGCAATATAACCTGTCATTGCACCTATTACTAGTATTATCATACGCTCAGGTCTTTCAGCTATGCCGATGCTCATAGATTCAACACCTGCCGATTCTGCCCTGGAGCGAACATAGCTTACAAGATAAGAACCTATGATCGCAAAAACTGCCCATAACCACAGAGGAATTGTAAGTATAGTTGATTGCTCGATATTCCCCAGCACCAGTCCATATATTATACCTGTAAACACAATGGCATCTGCGTATCTGTCACATACAGAATCAAGTACAGCTCCATAAGATGTCATAGAACCGTTTGCTCTGGCAACGGCTCCATCAAGCATATCAAAAAGGCCGCTCAGAAGTATGAGGATTCCTCCTTTTAACAGGTCCCCTGATGAGAAAACTACTGCAGCCCAGAAACTAATGACAAGACCTACTATTGTTAGATGATCAGGAGATAGTGGGATCCATTTCACAAATGGTACTATAGATGATCTGATAGTATCTTTTAGCTCATTGAACATTTGGAATCTGTCCTTCACTTTGTTTATTTCGTTTTCCTTTTTGAACTGTCATGCTGCCATACATTGTTACGTTGTAATTATGATTAAATTCTTTTTTCTTTTGATAAGATCCTCTGTTTATATAATTAATGCGTATAGGATCATATTCCCATTATATACTACTTATATTTCAGATATTGTGTGGGATCTTTTTAGTTGCAACAAATTATTATTATCATTATAATCAGAAAAACGTATGCGGATAAGTATTAATATCAATTTGTTCAAGCATATTTTGCCTATATTGATGTTAATCATCTGAAAAAGGAATCATTTGAACAGTAGCAGAATAACCTGGATAAAATCACAAATGATCACAAAAATCATTATTGCATACAGAATCTGCACTGATAGTTCCATAGGATCAACAGGGGCAATGAAATGAAGACCGATAGAAAGATACTGGTATGTGAGAAAGGGAAACTGATATTGAAGAAAATATCACTTGTATACAAAGATGACAATGGGGGGACAGCCTACCTGCTTGACCCAGAAAAACAGTCAAAGGATAAAGCCGAAAGCCTCTATGAGCGCATCGAAAAAAACTTCTTACTTATCGGTCTTCTCAAACAAGTAGATATGTCTAACCTGAGCAATGATGAGATGCACTCACTTATGATCAGAAAACACGAGAAGGAAGATCGATTTCTTTGTGCAGCAAGAGAAAAAGGATATTCTCTTGGCGTGGATATGGACCCGGATGACATATTGAGATTCTACATATCACTTTCTTCACAGGAGCGAATTGCACTGGAGTGCAAACCCTGAAATATGAGGTCAGTTGATTTTTAAAAATGCGCTTATCAATAAGGGCTATATGTCTTTAGGTACTTATGCTGCCTGATGACACTTGTGTATCTTTATCTTTTTAAAAGAACATTTGAAAAATGGCTTGAAGATGATGGTATCACTTATAGTGCTGCCCTTTCATTCCATACTATTATAGGGCTACCTTCACTGATGTTATTTACTCTGTTCATGGGCAGTATATTTCTGAAAGAACATATCGATGAGACATTTATTGTCACCGATGTTTCACTGATTGCAGATGATATGATCGTAAAAACCTTAAATGCGCTTTTCATGCAACTTGAAGTTACGGGCACGATGAATTTAACAGTACTTGCAAGTTTTCTTATATATCTCTTGAGTGCTGGGAATATCTTTTTTCAGCTTCAAAAGATGATCAACAGGATGTGGGGATTTAAAGCTTCCAAAAGCAGCTGGAATGACTGGCTCAATCAGCTGATAAGAAAAAGACTTTCTTCACTTGCTGCTGTCATTGCTTTTGGGGCTATAGTTATATTGAGCACATTATCTGAGCTAGTACTTTTTGTAATATCAGATAACATCGAATCTACATTTTACATATCAATGGACATCTTCAGATATGCAGGTTCCGGAATCAGTTTTATTGCCTTGATCCTTCTTTTCATGTATATTTTCAGAGTGCTTCCACAGGCAAGTTTTGGTTTTAAGTATATTTTCACAGGTTCCTTATTGACCGTTATACTACTTACGATAGGAAAATATATGATGGGATTATATCTCTCATATGCAAACATAAGTACCATATACGGAACCCTTGGATCACTTATAGCGGTCCTAATATGGATATACATGTCCTCGATAATTGTAACCTTTATGGCAGAGTTCACAGGTATTTATTCAAGATCTGGTACTTGATCTGAATCGATATATGAACTTAATGTATGCTTGTATATTACTAACCGTCTTTAACTAATAGTATATGATGTGTGAAAGATCCTACATATCATACAGACAGCTCGTTAATGTTATTATCTTTTTTGTCAGAATTATCATATTATATCCTTTAAAGCACTCGCTGCTGTGTATGCACTTCCAATTCCACAAATATAGTTTGCAATA
Source organism: Methanosarcinaceae archaeon (assembly GCA_003565715.1). Lineage (GTDB taxonomy): Archaea > Halobacteriota > Methanosarcinia > Methanosarcinales > Methanosarcinaceae > Methanolobus. The sequence continues at coordinate 5,566 of PXAV01000003.1, read as the reverse complement.
CGGAAGGTTTCCATTATCTCCTCTTTTGTTGCACCTTCTTCCATTGCCTGCAATGCCAGTGACCTTACACCATCTGTAGCCCCCTGTCCTGCATCAAGGGCCATTGCCATTAGTAGCTTGTACTTAACTGGTATGTTACCTTCGGATAGTGCAGAGTTTTGTGTGTTCTCCAGTATATCAAAAAATTCTTTATCATTTTTCTGTATGGTGTGTAGTGGATGATCTTCCATATGTTATTTCTCCTTTTAGAATTTGACCTGATGTAAAGATACATTCAATTTATCTTTAATTACATTTTATTGTTTGCTTTTTTGTATTTTTACTTATACACACTAAAATTTGTGAGATGCAGTGTTGAAGTTTTAGTGATCTTCTTGGAACTCATTCATCAAGATCATGTGAAACATTGGAGGGAGGATATTCCCATTCTCTTATTTCAAGAGTAAGGTCCTTTAGGAATGAAAACTTATCTTTGAGAACAATTAAGTTATTATTCAGGTAGATTTCGGGTTGATCAATTCTGAATTTTATGCATATGATCTTTCATGAACAAAGGTCTATTGTAGATGGATCTTATAGCTCCAAACCTCTGTTCTAAAAGAGAGCATTGCTTTTGGTCAGTTTAGATTAAATATACACTATAAATATTTTATTTGGTGTGATTTTGAAATGTGGATATTCTTACTTAAATCAGATAATACTTAAATCAGATAAACCTACCAATCTATACACAACAAAAAAACAGTGAAAAAGTGACTGATCAGATTATTTCCTTATCGAAGTTGTCGATAAGTTGATTCATTTTTTTGTACCATTGGCCTATTGTACGTCTAATCATCTCTTTGACCTGTGAAGGCTCAATTGCAACATATTCATAAAAATATCCGCCAACAGCGATGGATCTTGTTTCCCTGTATACAAGACCAGCAGATATCAGGTTTTGAAGTGAACGGTACGCTGTGCTTCTCTCACGCTGAAGAAGCTCTCCAAGCCTTTCTGCTGTCAATGGACCTTTTTCAAGCAATACTTTATATGTGCTGATATCAAGTTCTTTAAGCCCAAGTACGCATTTAGCCATATCTTCACATTTACACTCGGCTCTTAACATTTCAGGGATAGAACTTGCCATTTTTCCTCACATGCAGAAAGATCGGTTTGTATAATATTGCTAACTATTATCTATAACAATTATTAATAATAATTGGTCATAATCAGCCATTATAATATTTTGTTCAATGTCATTGAAATAAAGCACCACTGCGTCAATTATATATATAATTTGCCAGCATCTCCAATACCTTGACAATAATACCAGAAAAAGAACGTTCAACTCTTCCGTTGGATACGGATGAAGTTATATACCATCCAGATATGATCCGTGCTAATGAGTGGATACTGAATGAATATGAACCGCCGCAGAGGGATCTGTGTATCTTTGTCCCATGCTCAAAGAAAAAGCCATATCATAAAAGTCCTTCACATCGGATATTTGACAGGATCATCTTTGGCCTCATAGAGCCTGAAAAGGTCCATGTAGTTGTTTTTGGTACATGTGGTATAACTCCCCGGGAACTGGACACTGAGTATCCTTTCATGGATTATCAGTTCATGCTGGGGAAATGTAACGTGGCCAAGGTGAAACGGGATTTTATTAGAATGGAAAGTCAAAGACTTTCCCAGTATCTTGAAAAGACCAGGGATAATTACAGACATCGTATAGCTTATTGCATCGGGGACTTCAGACGGTCAATGGAGCTTGCAGTTCGGATGTCTGGTATTGATGTAACGATCGTTCCCAGGGATAGTACTGTAAATGCACAAGTCCAGCCAGAAAAAAAATTTATTTATGGAAGTCTTAATCAGGCCAGTTATCTTCAGGATCTTTCAGATGCTATAGCCTCTTTTGCAGACAAAGGTCCGCAAACAGTGTTAGGTAATGAACAACCTGTCAATGATAACGATTGGTATCTTTTTTAAGAATGCCAGATCAAATATCCTGTAAAATAGACATTGAAAAATAGCATATAAGTGACAAATGTGCCACTTTAGTCAAGATATGGTGACTGTGCCAGCACTGTCATTCCGCTGTCTGAGATATTAAGCACCCTTACCTCGTTTATTGTACCTGATCCTCTCATTTTCATTATATATATCGAGCGCTGGAGGTTATTACCTGAAATAACACGGTCAAGTTTGATAACAGAATCTGCACCGTATTCTACCATCTCATCGAGTCCAAACATTGATCCTACAGTTATTACAGATGTCACGTTATGTTTGCGGAATACACCAAATACATCATCTATAAGTGTCCTCAGCTTGTAATTTGACTCGATTGCAAGGAAAAGTGCCTCAATGGAATCTATAAATATACGTGTTGGTTGTATGTCCTCTATTTTACTTTCAACCAGTTTCTTGAAGCTTTTTATAAGTTCAGAAGGGGCTATCTCAACACTTTTCTGCAGTCGCAGGCTTGGGTCTGTTATATCTACAAAAGTTAGCAGTCCCTGCTCAACATATTCCTCAAGGTCCCAGTTAAAGGATGTTTTCATTTCTTTAACAATGGACTTAGACTCCTCTGAGGTTATTATGCACATTACTTTTTCGCCATTCTTAACTCCATCAACTATGAACTGCGTGCCGAAGATCGTTTTTCCAGTACCTGACTTTCCCGATACTACATTTGCAGTCCCTCTGAAGAATCCTCCACGTAACATCTCATCCAATCCGGGTATTCCGGTCCTAATCCTATCTGATGTGTCGGTATCTGCCATATTATCCACCTTTTCCAATGAAGATATTCAAAAGGAATTAAATTAGGTCTTTTTCATACACTATTTAATTAGTATTATCAGCATTATTGTATTGTTTCCAATAGATTATATAACAATATTTTAACAACAGCATTTATTATGTCATTCTAATATAAAAAATCACGTATTTAATATTCTTCACTTTTAAATTCAGTTTTCTCCCTTCCAGCATTCTATTTGCATTCATAGGATATTATAGGGCGTGAACTATTTGTATCATTGTACCCAAGTCTTCCTTCACAAAAACGAGGCACTTTGTTGCTTGTTTTTTAAGGGAGAATTCTATGACATCGAAAAAGGACCTGAACAGGGATAAGAGAGAGCTTCTTGATGGGGTTGTTTCGGGTAACATCCCTTTTCATAAACTGGATAATATGACAGATAAAAAGGCGGCTGTAAAGATCAGGAGATATTCTCTGGAGGAATCATATGGATTTGATTTCGATCATATACAGAACTTCTCTATAGATGTTGAGGAAGCAGGTAAAAAAAACATAGAGAACATGGTCGGTGTTATTCAGGTTCCTCTTGGAATAGCAGGTCCTTTGAAAGTAAATGGTGAACATGCAGAAGGAATATTTAAGTTACCGCTGGCAACAACCGAAGGAGCTCTTGTTGCTAGCGTAAACAGAGGTTGTTCTGTCATCACACGGGCAGGTGGTGCCAATGTCCGTATATTCCGTGATCTCATGACCCGGGCACCAGTATTCAAGCTGGAGAATGTGGTGAGTGCCAAGGAATTCTCTGACTGGCTGCAGGACTTGGCTGTTATTTCACGCATAAAGGCCAAAGCATCTGAAACAACCCGCTTTGGAGAGCTTGTGGATCTGCAAACATATGTAACAGGAAATACGGTTCATGTGCGTTTTTTGTATGATACCAAAGATGCAATGGGTATGAATATGGTAACAATAGCAACAGATGCAATTCTGACACTGATAGAGGACGAGTTTGGTGCAGTTCCTGTTTCAATATCCGGTAATATGTGCATTGACAAAAAACCGGCTGCTATAAATTCAATTCTTGGAAGGGGCAAAACAGTGATCGCAGATGTGACAATTCCTGCTGATATTGTTGAAGAGCGTTTAAAATGCAAACCAGATACTATGGTTGAAGTGAATTACCGCAAGAACCTTTTGGGCTCTGTCCGTGCAGTGTCCCTTGGATACAATGCGCATGCTGCAAATGTTATAGCTGCTATGTACATTGCCTGTGGTCAGGACCCAGCACATGTCGTTGAAGGCAGTAGTGCCATTAGTACTATGGAACTTACCAGATATGGGGATCTTTATTGCTCTGTTACTCTTCCTGCTATGGCAGTTGGTACTGTAGGTGGTGGTACTAATCTGGGCACACAACATGATTGTCTGAGACTGTTAGGTGTAAGTGGCTCAGGTGACCCGCCAGGCTCAAATTCAAAGAAACTTGCAGAAATCATTGCTTCTGCAGTACTGGCAGGTGAGATATCCCTTGTTGGAGCACAGGCTGCCGGACATCTTGCAAAGGCCCATGCAGAACTTGGGAGATGATGTAGACAAATGGTATATGGATTTTAAAATATAGATTTTAAACTTAAAGATCTTTATTTTTTATTTTTTCCATCAAGGATATAGGCCACCAGCAGGAAAAAGATGGCTATTGACAAGAGTTTTATGAAATCTGTTGCACTTTCACTTGTTTGCTGGGATGCTTGAATGCTAGTATCTTTGTCCTCATTTATATCATGGGTCATTGCAGATAGAGTATCTTCATTATCTATGCTATCACTGCTCTCTACAATTTCAGTAGTTGTATGTATATCTTTATTTTTTGGCACAGTTATCTCTGGCTCAGACAAATCTTTTTTTACACGGTTTATGTTGCTTTCCAGATCATTTTTGCTACTGTCTATCTCTACAAGGGCATTATAGGAACTGAACGGCAATTCTTTTCCATTCTCTCCTGCAATTACAGGATTTAACACTCTTAGGTTAAATGTGCTTTGATTTTTTTTAGTCACAGCCGTGACTGTAAAAAAAACACCATCCTCTTTAGTCCCATTTCCCATGACCACAAAACCATATATATCTGAGACAACACCTTCCTGATTAAGCACTTTTCCCGGATTGAAAACAAAAGCTGATTCACTATATGTAAAAAAATCTCCTTCTCTTATGTTCAGTACGCTCATAGAGGAATTGTCATAAACAAGATCAAGTTGAATGCCATATATCTCTTCTTTTGGTTCAATATATATGTGGAATACAAACTCTTCCCCTGGTTTTACTGGATGCACATCCGGAAGTATGCTGATTGTGTTGGAACTTGCCGGAATAAAAGAAAAGATTATACAGGCTGTGATCATAAAGGCATATACCATAGCCTTTCTGCCATCAATTAGCATTTTTCAAACCTTTGATCATTTGATCTTGCCTTTTGCCTCTTCCAGAAGTTTTGAGCACTCGTTCATTTTTTCAGCTGCTTTTTTTATATCATCCGATATATCTGCATATCCAGCAGCTTCTATTTTGGTTGACCATTCTGTAAAACTCCTGCTGTGGCTGTCATTATGCTCTATCCAGTGTTCTATAAGATGTTTAAGTTTTGCTTTATCAAGTTCCATTGTTTAATTCCCCGAAGGTATCCATAGACGATCAATGTTTGATATGTGGTTATTGATATACCAATTTATGTCTGATATTAAATATATATACACACACACACACATACATACATATATATATATATATATATATATATATTATATAACAAAT
>PXAV01000096.1 GCA_003565715.1 Methanosarcinaceae archaeon | reverse complement strand
TCGTAAAAACAACTGAAGAGACTTTTGATGATGATGTGAACGAAACGCTCTTGCTGATCGGTAACTTCTTCCAGGTAGATAGATCTTATCTGTTTTTGTTCTCAGACAATTGCCAGTTCATGACAAACACTCATGAATGGTGCAATGAAGGCATTATACCTCAAATGGACATTATTCAAAATTTCCCTACTGATTCATTGCCTTGGTGGAAATCACAGATCATGTCGACAGATTTTGTTCATATTCCTGATGTATCTAAGCTTCCAGAAGAAGCAAATGCCGAGAAAGAAGATTTCAGACGTCAGGAAATCAAATCCCTGATTTGCATACCGGTGAAAAGTGCTGAAAAGATATGGGGCTTTATCGGCTTTGACGCCGTAAAAAAAGAGTATATATGGAGTGAAAGCGAAATTCATAATCTGACAGTATTAGCAAATATTGTCGGGGAGCTACTTTTGAAGCAGCAGAATAGAAATCGTCTTGACACTATTCTATCCAATACTCCAGCTGTGATCTATACATACAAAATTGATTCACAGGGTGGCCCGCAGCTTACTTTCATCAATGAAAATGTCAGCAAAATACTTGGCTTTAGGCCAAATGATCTGATTGATAACATGGAACTCTGGGCAAGTTGCGTACATCCGGATGATATGCCAGATCTTCAGGAAAAACTTTCTGGTAAGAATATTACCACTGAATATCGCTTTAAAGATAAGAAAGGACGATATCATTGGCTTTTGGATAATCAGAAAGTACTGAAGAAAGAGTCAAACTTTACTGAAATGATAGGAACCTTGTGGGATATTACTGAACAAAAAGAGACTGCGATCTCCTTGCAGGAAAGTGAAAAACAGCTTGAAATGTTTTTCTCACAATCATTTAGCGGTTTCTTTTTCATGATGCTTGATGAGCCTGTTGCATGGAATGATAATCCAGATAAAGAAGCACTGCTTGATTATGTAATGAACCATCAGCGAATGACCAAGGTAAACCAGGCAATGCTGGATCAATACGGGGCTAAAGAAGAAGATTTAATCGGTTTAACTCCCAATGACCTTTTTGTACACGATACGGAACATGGTAGGCAAATCTGGAAAGGATTATTTGATAAAGGTCGCTGGCATGTGGGAACAAGTGAAAGGAAACTAGATGGCACACCTATAAACATAGAAGGCGATTATATTTGCCTTTATGATGAACAAGGTAGAATAACTGGGCATTTTGGTGTACAGCTTGATGTAACGGAACATAAAAGAGCAGAGAAAACTATCTGCGAAAGCGAAGAGAAATTCCGTCAAATTGCCGAAAGCATGGAAGAGGTATTCTGGCTGAGAAATGCAGATAATTCTGAAATGATCTATGTCAACCCTGCTTATGAAAAGGTATGGGGCCGAAGCTGTCAGAGTTTATACGATAATCCGCAATCTTTTATAGATACCATCTATGATGCAGATAAACCGGCGGTATTTGCCGAGTTTGAAAGGTATATGAATAGCGGTGGCTTTGACCTTGAGTATCGAATCGTCAGACCCGATGGTGATATTCGCTGGGTGCGGGCGCAGTCCTTTCCGGTAAGAAATGAAGAAGGCGAAGTTATAAGGCACACTGGTATTGCGGTGGATATCACCGAGCGCAAGCGTTCAGAGGCGATACTCAGAAAAAGACTCTCTTTAATGGAGTACTCAGCTTCACATACTCTGGAAGAGTTGTTGCAAAAGATGCTGGATGAAGTGGAAGAGCTATGCAATAGTTCCATTAGCTTTTACCACTTTATAGAAAAGGACCAGAAAACCATTTTGCTGCAAATGTGGTCAACAGGCACCATGAAAAATTTTTGCAAAGCCGAAGGAAAAGGTCTTCACTACAGTATTGATCAGGCAGGTGTCTGGGTCGATTGTGTGAGGGAAAAAAAGCCTGTTATCCATAACGATTACAACTCTCTTCCAAACCGTAAAGGCCTACCTGAAGGTCATGCTCCCGTAATAAGGGAATTGGTTGTACCTGTGATCAGAGATGGTAATGTTGTTGCCATACTGGGAGTCGGTAACAAGTCATCAGATTATACGGACAATGATATGGATATCGTCTCATTTTTTGCCGATGTGACCTGGGAAATAACCAGGCGCAAGCAGGCTGAAAGTACCATCTTGAAAGATCGGTGGCGTCTGGACAACATTCTGCAGGGGACCAATGTGGGTACATGGGAATGGAATGTCCAAACTGGCGAAACGGTATTCAACGAACGTTGGGCGGAAATCGTCGGCTATACCCTTGATGAGATCTCACCGACATCTATCGAAACCTGGCTGAAGTTCGTTCATCCTGATGACCAGAAGCTAAGTGGTGAACTCTTGGAAAAGCACTTCAAAGGCGAATTGGAATATTACCAATGTGAATTAAGAATGCGCCACAAGAGTGGTGAGTGGGTATGGGTTATGAACAGGGGTAAAGTTGCCACGTGGACCGAAGACAGAAAACCCCTTCTCATGATGGGGACCCATCAGGATATCACCAAGCTCAAGCAGACCGAGGTGGACATGCGCAACGCCCACGCACGCACCCATGCCCTAATGGAGTCCGTGCAAGCCGGTATTGTGCTCGTTCGTGGCTCTGACAGGGTTATTGTTGAATCAAACCCCGCAGCGGCGCGCATGGCAGGAGTTGAGGTCCAAGACCTGGTGGGGAAAGTCTGCAACGAGTACATCTGTCCTGCTCAAGCCGGAAATTGCCCAATCTTCGACCTAGGTCAGGAAGTGGACAATGCGGAACGGACGATTCGCCGCGCCGACGGAACAATCCTCCCCGTCCTCAAGACCGTCACGCGAATCATTCTCAAAGGCGAGGAACACCTGCTG
>PXAV01000009.1 GCA_003565715.1 Methanosarcinaceae archaeon | reverse complement strand
AGCAGCCACATCTAAAAAAACATGAAAACAAAAATCTCAGACATTACATCTCAATTACCGGGCGGGGTCTTTAAAGCCATGATCCGGAATAGATATTTAGTATGTGACTGTCAACAACCCCAGCTAAAGCAAGGATATTACTAAAACAGAACAAGGCCAGGGTTGTTAGGAAAACACCGTTTACGATAAGACTTGTATACGATAGCGATACGTATACTCAGCCTGTAACAGCTGGTATGGATACAGGTTCAAAACAGATCGGGTGTGCTGCAGTAGCAAACGATAAAGTGTTGTATCAGGCTGAAATAGTAATTCGGGATGATATTTCTGCAAAAATGCAGCAAAGAGCAATGTATCGCAGAAACAGGCGGTCCAGAAAGACCAGATACAGAGAAGCACGGTTTGATAATCGAGGAAATTCAACTAAGAAGAACAGAGTAGCACCATCAATTCGTAGTAAAATCGTGTCACATATAAGAGAAAAAAGATTTGTAGAATCAATACTTCCCGTAAGTAAATGGATACTGGAAACAGCTTCATTTGATATACATAAGATAAAGGATCCTGGTGTATCAGGAACAGGGTACCAGAACGGTAGTCTAAAAGATTTCTATAATATCAAAGCGTATGTACTGTTCCGAGATAATTATACATGTCAGCACTGTAAAGGTAAACAAAAGAATACCAAGCTTAACTGTCATCATATTATCTTTAGACGTAACTATGGTCCAAATGCACATGAGAACCTAATAACATTATGTAAAACATGTCACGATGACCTACATGCTGGAAAGTTCAGTATAAGTAAACAGCAGACATTTACAAGACACGCAACTTCAATAGGTATTATCAAATCCCAACTCATCAGATCCGATTGGGACTTTGAAGAAACATTCGGATACGAGACCAAATTTAAACGGGAACAGTTACTCAATCTACCAAAAACACATTATAATGATGCTGTAGCTATATGCTGTAATGATATGTATCCAATCCAAACATCAAATGTAGTATATTTCAAAAAACATGTTTGTAAAGGAGACTATCAGCAAACAAAAGGTAAACGGTCCGAGAAAAGGATCCCTACTGGAAAAGTACATGGTATCCGCAAATTCGATCTCATCAAAACCACCCGAGGAACTGGATTTGTAAAAGGCAAAAGGTCTTCTGGATACTTTTCCATAATGGATATATTTGGTAGATCAATTACAAACAGCGTTAATGTTAAAAAAGATTGTACAAAGGTGTTAGCACGAACAACAACATTGATTCAGAAAATAACGATTTAAATAATGTTGCATTCCTCCCCCCACCTGCTGCCTTCGGCTGCTGAGGAAGGGGTCTCTTGCAACAGGATGATGAATAGGGACCTGAAAAAAGATACGGTTGATCGTAATGTGCTGATCGCACTACTTATCTTCCTTCTACCGAACATTATCATAACATGGAGTGAGCAAATTGTCAGTGCTGGCATATATAAATTTTAATGGCAATTGTCTTGAGGCTGTGGAATACTATGCAGAAGTTTTCGATACAGGAAAACCTCATATAATGTTCTTCAGGGACATGCCACCGGAAGAAGACTTCCCGATCACCGAAGAGACAAAGGACCTGGTGCTGCATACTTCGCTTGACATAGAAGGAAGCATCGTGATGTTCTCTGATCTACCCCCAGAGATAGCTGTCACCACCGGGAACAATATCAGCCTTGTAATAATCAGCAATGATATGGACAGGATAAGATCAATTTTCAGCAGGCTCATATCTGAGGGTACGGTTGATATGGAGCTTCAGGAAACTTTCTGGACAAAACTATACGGGAGTGTAGCAGATAAGTTTGGCATTGTATGGCAGCTCATGTATGATGAAGAGTGAATTGTCACTCCATTATTTCTTCAAATAAAAATCATGGAGCATGGTCTTGCTTTTCCAAGTGCTTTTCCTTCAATTTGGACCATGCAATTCCAGCGCTGACAAAAGAGAAACTGACAAAAGATAAAAGAAAAACAGCCAGTTACCTGGCTTTAATATTGCTTGTACTCATAGCCATCATGTGTAACATCTGTCACAGTGAAGACAAAGCTTCCAGATGGGTTCCTTTGCTGACCGGACCTTATTGTAACTTCACCATTTGTATCTGTGACTGCAGATGCCTGTCCAGAGACGACCCCGCTCCACTGACCATGAACTGTTGCACCGTAAACCGGCTCTCCTTCAGAATCTACTATCTTTGCTGTCATGACCGCAAATTCAAAGACGTTCCGGCCACGGAAGATCTGCTCGGTTTTTACCTCAGAGTTTTCCAGGTACATTTCCAGGTTGCCAGCAGGAGCATCTGTTGATGAGTCAGTCGATGAGTCTCCCTTTTCTGTCTCATCTATTGGTGCGGATCCCTGCTCTTCACCGTTCATCGTGCTGTACATCACATATGTGGCCCAGTTTCCTTGTGGAGTAAAGCGTGTGGTGAACTCGGTCTCATCCTCATTAATTCCTTCAGTTGCCCAGGCAGTCTCAGACCTTGCTTCTCCACAGGGGAAATCATATTCTATGATGTTTATTTGTACTGCAACAGCATTGCCATCATTGCAATTGTCTACTGGTACAAACACCAGAGCTATTTTATCCCCACACGCAGGTTCAAAACCTTCACCTTCTTCGATTGCAGCATCAATTATGTACTGCACACGCTCCGTATCACTATCAGGAGCATCCATGGATTCGACATCAGCAACAAAGTGCCATATAGCCATCTGGACATCACCAAACGTAAAGGTACCAAGTTCATCGACGGATGTATCTACATAATCCTGATTGATTATCCAGTTCACATAGACCATATTATCAAGCGTGAAATTCTCAAGGGTTATTTCCTCATTTCCCCAATCAGGCCAATAGATCTCATAAAGGCTGTAGTCATAGCTTGAATACACTATGGCGTTATAGGGTCTGCCGTCACCTTCTATACGTACTCCGGTCTGAACACACCATCCATTATAAGAACCTTCAAGCAAGCCATCTCCCATAATGGTTGTGTCGAAATAGCTTGATGAGCCTGGGAAAATAACATTGAATTCAACGCATTGTGGCAACATTGTCTCAAGCAGCTCAAAACCACCCTTTCTGGTTTCAACAACAGCATGTGCAGCTATATAATAATCTGTACCGGATCCTATATCCTCGATCACATAGGTGTAATTAGTTACATAGTCATGATCGTCACCATATGTGAATCTGCCAGGGACCGGATTATTTGTCCTGCCCGCTGTTGGAATGTCATCCAGGGACGTTGCAACATGCAGATGTGTCTCTGTTATGTACCAGTTATCAGACTGTTCTTCAGGATCAATGATGTACTTTACATACAGATCACCATCCTCCTCCCAGACACATACCTCACCCACATCTATTGCACTTGCCGGACTCCCGCCACCAGCGATAAGAGCAAAGCATTCTTTATTTTCCTCTGCTGAAGCTGCCGGTAATGTTAGCAAAGATATCGCTAAAACCATTGCTATAGCTAAAACTAATAAGTTCTTTTTCATATCGTATCACCCTATAATATAGTTGTACTTTAAGCAAATAAAGGCATTGGTCATTTTAAAATTATTAATAATTATTTATTTTTTGTTTAGTATAAATTACTAAACAAATAACTGTCCAAAGCTACCTAATAGTGACTGTCGGAAAAGTAGCTGAGAATAGAAACATTTGATAATAAAGCAGAGTCAAGTATTCATTAATGAAAGTGAAAAAGAGGTCTATGTCACTTTTTATAAAAAGGCAATGAGATTATTGTAACCTCATGTATTATAATTATTCAAGTTTTTCATACGAGTTGACTTTTACGATCTATAATAATCACGTACATTTTCTGTAAAAAACGATTCATTAACTTACGTTCAAGTGTTGTCAATTGATTATCAACAAATTTGCCAGATGGCTTTTTTGGCCACATTCTGCGGGTATAAATTTGTATTGAGTAAATTTGCTTGCTAGTGTTTTTTAAAACAGAGTAATCATCAATTTCATATATATATGCACGCATGTATATATAAATAAATGTCTTGAAAAGAGTTTTTTGGTGCCTCCTATTGAACAAGCAGAACATATTTTCCAGACCATATGATTAAAAACAGCACCATGCAAAGTTGTAAGCTTTTATTGTCGACCTGCGGAATGTGAGATTAAAAAAACAGTACCCCAGAAGAGGTACCGGCTTTTAGAGGTATCAGCTAAAGCTGATGCTTACACTGCTCTGGCAGGTGTTTGAGGAGGGATCGTACGCATAACTATCCAGGGTAACATCTGGAACAGTGAAAACAAAGTTTCCGGAAGGCATTCTTACCTGGCTTGACCTTACTGTTATCTCACCGTTTGCATCTGTAAGTTCAGACTCACTGCCTGATACTATTCCACTCCACTGACCATGGACCGTTGCACCCTGAACCGGATTTCCGTCGGAATCAAGGACCCTGGCCGTTGATACAGCCCAGGCGAAAACGTTCCTCTGCCCTCTCAGGATATGCTCTGTGCTGATACTAAGGTCGCTCAGGTACATTTGCTTATCAAGATTGTCAGTTGGGTCTTCTGGTGAGCTGTCATCTACGGGACATTCCTCATTTTCATCTTCTTCTTTTTGTTCATCATCTTCTTTCTCCTCTGGTTCATCTACAACAGGGGACTCTTCAGAGGGTTCATCAGGCTCAGGGTTATCAACCGCTGGGTCATCTGTGGGGTTATCATCTGTTTCGTCTGATGCAGGCGGAACCGGGGAAAGGTTTGAGACCGCTGCAAGGGCATTGACAAGACCATAGCCATAATAGTCATCCTTTCCTGGTTCACCAAGGTCTGTGGCCGTGCTATGCAGTCTTGCACGCAGCTCTGCAGGGTCCCACTGTCCATTGTTGTTCAGGTCATAGCTTGTACCTGAAACATCGGTGCTCAGCAAAAGGGCAGCAACTCCGGCAACATGGGGCGCGGCCATGCTTGTGCCACTCTTAAAAGCATATGAAGAGCCTGGCATAGTGGAATATATGGACACACCCGGAGCTGCCAGCTCGACCTGTGGACCATATGATGACCATGATGGCCTGACATTGTTCGAACTTGTGGCAGAGACCGCTATGACAGAATCATATGCTGCAGGATAGAGCACAGAACCGCCTGTATTACCGGCTGCAGCAACGAGCAGGACACCACTGTTATATGCACTGTCACATGCTGCCTTGAGAGTGGATGAGTACGAACCACCAAGGCTCATACTGATTATGTCAGCATCGTTCTTAACAGCCCAGTCTATGGATGCTATCACATCGCTCCATGAACAACGCCCACTGCTATCAGCAGCTTTGAGGGCATAGTAACCTACCTGAGGAGCAACACCAAGAACACCGATGTCATTATTAAGGGCAGCAATGGTACCTGCAACATGTGTCCCATGGCTGTGGTCATCCATAGGATCGGAGTTCCTGTTGACAAAATCATATCCGCCAAGGTAATTAGCTGCAAGGTCAGGATGCTTGTGGTCAACACCTGTGTCGATTATGGCCACTTTCACCCCGTCACCGGTAAAGCCCAGTGCATGGGTATCAGGTGCATTTACCCTGTTAACACCCCATGGGGTGGTCTCACTCACAATGCTGGCTATCCCGTCAGGTTCGATGAACTCGATGTTAGGGTTCCTTGAGAGGGCAGCTATTGCCTTTTGTGGAAGCTTCGCAGCAATGGCAGGCACAATATCATACTGATACCTTATTTCCCCACCAAAGGCCTTCACGATATCAGCATTCGGATTTGCCTTGAACATTATAAGGACAGGCACTTTCTCATTGTCTGCAGGCATGGCAGTTGCCGGTGCCGCTAAAAAGAAAAGCAGTACAGACATGGTAATTAGTAACGTTATTGGTATTTTGCTCATCAGATCACCATTTTTTAAGATGTTAAGTAGGCAATGTTACAAAACTCAATGAACACGTATAAGTATGTTATGAAAATCTGCTGACAAAACTTGAGCATAATGCTGAAATCATCTAATTGGATATTTGATTGGAAACGTATCATTTATTCAATAAGAGCAAAATTATTTGATTAATACGGATAATCCCAGATTCCCAAATACTTGAAAAGACTCAAGTTCCTTGATTATAAATAAGAATATCCATTCTTGTAAGATCAAACATATTCAAAAGAATACAGAGTGCTCATTTTAGATATCTTGAATAGTACACCGTTGATTTGTTTCATCAAGACTTCGCAGATAATATTGACTTCAATGTTTCTCTGCATGGCTAAAAATCTTAAAAGTTGTCAATGTCTTGGCATTTTTTTAATACATAACGGTAGTTGACAATGTAGGAAACATAACGTGCAATTTTTACGGAATTATTATAAAAATTATTTATAAAATAATCTTCAAAACTTCTGTATTTAGGTATTCTTATGAATATACGCAATAAATGCTTAACACATAAAACCATTTTTTTCTTTCTATTAAGCTGGTTTTTAAACAGGTCGTTAGCAATGTCTCCTTTACCATATTTCCAGTGTTTTTTAATTAAAACAAAAAACTTTGTGGAAAACTCTCTGTATACTTTTTGTTTTTCATTGAACTTAACATTATATCTTAATACTTGCAATTTATGTAGCATCAAGGAATCGCTTCCAGTAAAATATGTAGGAAATCCTCCTACTTCTATGAATATACTCTTAAGCATTGCAATATTTTTACCATCTCCCCAAAATGCATCTTCGGTCATTTTAATCCGATTAGATTCTGCCCTGGGGAGAAGATCTTCTTGTTTGGTCAGATGACCCGGACCCTGTGATACTTCAATTCCTTTGCTAACGTATCCATTTATAGATGAAAGCCAGCAGATATCAGCTTCGCAATTAGAATCGATGAAAGCTAGTATTTTCCCGGTAGAATAATTAGCACCTGTATTCCTTGCTATATACGGGTTTTTAGAATACTCCTGTATTAGTTTAACAGGATATTGTTTTATAATCTCAACGGTTTTATCATCTGATCCATTGTCAACTAAAATTATCTCATATGATCCCTTTGGATATTCCTGATCAAGCAGTGATGTTATACATTTCCTTATTGTGCTTTCACTGTTCAGACAAGGCACTATTACTGATATGAAGTTATACGGACCATGCATATTAAACACTATGAAACCATAAAACAATATAATCATTTCTATATATATTCAATATGATTTTTTTTATTAGGTCTGCTATCCTTTGTGTCTATTGACCGTTTAGAAGTGATGTTTCATTAAGATAATACTAGCTTTGAGCAGCTTACAAATATATTAAACTGTCATGAGTTGTAGCAAACACGAAAAGAGGAAAGAAAATAAATTATCATAATGATAATAATGACATTTTAAATTTATCAATAAAGTATAATAAGGAAGAATGATAATGTTATAGTGTCAAAAGATAATCAACGCCTGATACGCAAGGGTTCATTATATTCATATTCCTTTGATTTCATATCGTTGAATTCAATGTGGGTATGTGGACCTGATGGCGTTTAGTTGGTTTGAGTGGAGGCGAAAGAAAATGAAATTAAAAAGTACAACGATATTAGTGGCCTTGCTAAGCTTAGCCATGCTGTTTGCAATGGTATCGGCTGCAGGGGCACAGGATAACGAGGTTCAAGATGGAGTTCAGGTTTTAGGCAACTTCGGATTTGTCCCAAACTCCGGTGAGGCCAGTGTTTCCAAAGTGGACCTGGAAACATATGAGGAAATAGCACGTTATTATACTGCAGAACGTGATGGTAATGAATATGATTGGCGAACTTCCCGTATCGCCCAGGATGCTGATGGTAATGCCTGGGTGTTGAACGTAGGAGCTGACGGAACGAACCTGCAAGGTGCTGTTGTCAGAATCCAGGCGGATACCGAGGGTCTGAAAACTCATTTATACCCTGATGCTCCTCTTGATTTTGGAGATGATGAGGCAGTGCAGGTCTTTGATGTGGGTGCACCTGGTGAGATGCCAAGAGCCATTGCAATTGATAGCGAAGGTTACATATGGATTGGCTTTTACAGCGGCTCTCAGCTGACGAAGTATGAATATGATGCGGATGCAAAGACATTGACCCCAGTTGATCAATCGCTCTACCCAGAGGACGGAACCATCACATACTACGAGATGAAGTTCGCCCCAGACGGGACACTGTTTATCTCCAGCCGTGCCTCAACACCAACTATATCTGGAGATGTTGGTATCTGGACCTTTGATGGAAGTGATTTTGTCAGAGAAACAAACTTTGACCCATACTCAATACTCATCGCTGACGACGGAACGGTCTATGTAACAGCATATAGCGATCAGCTCTACATTCGCGATAAGGATACTGGAGAATGGAGTTCAATTGCCGTAGGAGGTCCCCAGAACCGTGGTATGGCATTTGACGACTTTGACAGAATATGGATTACCAGCACTTCTGGACCAACTGGAGGGATTTTTGGTGGAACGGTTGTATACTCTTACAATATAATTGATGAAACTGTTGGACCAACATATGATCTTATAACTGGTACTACACCTGTTGGTGTCGGTAAGGACTACAACGGTGTAATGTGGACCATATGCCGCAGTGATGGTCTATCTCAAGGATACATCGAGGGTTTCAACCCCGAAAACCAAGAAAAGATAGCTGCAATCCAGGTTGGCTTCCGTCCATACGCATACGGTGACTTCACACAGACAGCTCCACTACTAGGTTGCCTGAATGTAACCAAGGAATGGGTGCTCCCAGATGAACAATACTTTGATGTTGAACTACCAAATAATATTACTGTCCTGATCGAAGGTCCTTCCTTCGGGGATGACGGTGAATTAGTTGTTCTTGAAGCTGCTGAAGGATGGTCATATGAGATATGCAACTTGGAACTTGGCGAATATACAATAACTGAACTCAATGTAGACGGAGAGACTTGGTCTGTAGTTTACCTTGTTGATGGTATGCAGTACACTGAATCCGGTGTGGTTGAAGTGAAGCCCGGTCAGACAGCAGAAGTAACTATCAGGAACGCGTATCTGTTCGCAGATGAAACTTTCTGGGCCATTCTGAATACCAGCAATGATGGAGGAGAGGTCGAAGGAGTGGTTTATCACAACAATAAAGTACCTGGCAACCCATCCAACGCATGGGGATGGACAAACTTCATTAATGAGTCTGGTACCTATGAATTCGAGCTCTGGGCCGGAGCAGGCCAGAACGACATCAATAATGGTGTGTATGTAGGAATTTTAACTGTGGAAGTAGAAAAGGATTTGGAATCTGACACATTCACCGCAACGGTCAATTACAACCTTGATCCCGGTTACGTTCTTGCTGAATACCATCTATGGGTCGGTGACACACCACTTCCAATGGTTCAGAGAGGAAGAAATACTGTACCCACAGCAGCACCTGGTCAATTCCCATACTGTGATGGAGATACGGTTGAAGGCTTAAGCGAAGACGGGTTCTTTGTAGCTGCCCATGGTGTAGTCCGCATCCCTGTGCAATAATGTGAACTCGCAGAAACAGAGCATGGCATCAAACATTGAAAACAAAGGACAGGGATAACAAAATGTCTCTGTCTTATTTTTTATTCTTTTAAATAGTTGGTCATGAGATGACCTATACAGTTTTATATTTTTGAATCAGTTTTGTTCCTCTTCAACATCGTGTTGATAATTTTAACAACAGTATCTCATCAATCTACTGAAGAAGAAGTGGTTCTCTATATGATAAATGCAAATTGATAGTTTCAATCCATAGCAAGTGAACCATACAGACCTATATCCAAGATATGCTCAATAAATTTGAACAGCTATTTAATCTCTTGCAAGAAGTGCTTGAAAGTCCCATCGATGTTGTTATATTCGCTGTTGATAAAAAGTATCAGTACATAGTTTTTAACAAGAATCATCAGGCAACAATGGGGCAAATATGGGGAGCTCATATTGAAATTGGGGTCAGCATAATAAGCTACATCAAAGATCATACAGACAGAGAAAATGCAAAAGAAAACTTTTACCGGGCGCTTGCTGGTGAAGCTTTTACTCTTATAGGGGAATATGGAGATACCTCACTTGAGAGGTGCTGGTATGGGAATGTGTACAGCCCTCTTAAAGATGAATAAGGGAATGTCATTGGGCTTACTTTGTTTATCACCGATATCAATGAGCGTAAAAAGGCTGAGATTGCTCAAATTGAAGCTAAGGTTCTTGCAGGAGTCCAATCGCATCAAGTCAGAATTCATCGCCAATATGAGCCATGAATAGCGTACGCCACTGAATTCGGTTATTGGTTTTTCCCAGGTTTTGATGGATAACACATTTGGAGATCTAAATGACAAACAAAAGAGGTATGTTTCCAATATCCTAAAAAGTAGGAATCATTTGCTGGATCTGATCAATGACTTACTTGATATCTCTAAGGTAAAATCCGGCAATATGGAATTTATACCTGAAACAATTGATCTACACAAAACAATCGTTGAGGTAATATCTTCAATGGAACCGATGATAATGAAGAAGTCCATTGATTTTAAGTTCAATGACTTGTGCGAGGATAGAGAGATATATGCTGACAAACTAAAGCTCAAACAGATAATGTACAACCTTTTAAGTAATGCAGCAAAATTCACTCATACAACAGGCAAAGTGTCGATAGATTGCAAAATCAAAGGTCACAACATTGAGATATCAGTATCTGATAACGGTATTGATATCCCTGGTAACGAACAGCAGCGCATTTTTGATCCATTTAAGCAGGTAAGCTCATCTTCAAACCGAGCCTATGGAGGAAACGGCTTGGGGCTTTCGATCGTTAAGCATTATGTAAAGATGCATTCTGGCGAAATATACGTTGATAATGAAGTTGGGAACGGAAGTACCTTCATGGTTAAAATACCTATTGATCATTGGGAAAATAGTAAGGAGCATTTTAACTACTGAGTTGATAGTATAGTTGCTTTTTTAAACTTTTTATCTGGTTTAAGCAAGAAGACCACCTATTTTAATTGGAGATGGTTAACTTCTCATAGGAATGCTCTTTTTTGTTTTGATCACGGCAGGGATGAGGGATAACACCCTCACTTCCTATTCTGTTTCTGATGTATTTATAATACCATATGTTTTCCTGCGACTCATAAATCTGAACTGGTTCTTAATGTGATCCCGTACAAAATTATCCACTCAATGTTGTAGATATATATATATATATATATATATGTAAATTAATAAACTAAACAATAGATAAAAATATATGCCCCCCAATTTCCACTGAAAAAACAATCATTGGGTTTTATCAATTTCTAGTTTCAACTTTACCAGCTTTTCCCGATCTATGACCTCAGCTTCTTCATGTTCAATTCCAAGGTTTATAAGCTCTTAATTATTGCAATTCAGGAATGATAAGAGGATATTCCCGGCAATGCAGGTTCTACATGTATTATTAGCATTTTAATGTTTATAAAAAATATAATGGAAACATGCACTTACTTGATTTAGTCGTTGTAATCTCTGTAAATTTTAGATCTTGTTTTGAGAAAACCCCTCTTCCAATTAGATACAGGTACAATTTGGATTTTCTTTTTATTCCCATATCTTTTACAAATTACAATGGAAGGAAATAATTTCATACAAAGCATTCTTTTTAAATGGTTTCTCTAGATATTCTGAACATCCTGCAGCAAGAAGTAGTTCTTTGTTGTCTTCTAATACACCTGCAGTAACTGCTACTACAGGTGTATTTGAATTGAGAGTGTTTTTTAATCTTTTGAGTACTTCAAAACCATTCATAATCGGAAGATATATATCCAATAGGATAATGTCAAAAATATAGCTCTTGGCAAGTTCTAAAGCTTCTCTTCCATCGCTTGCCATTTTAATATCATAATCTTTCAGTTTAAGAAGACAAGCCATCAATTCCATATTCTCAACATCATCTTCAACTACAAGTATATGTGTCACTGTACCCACCCCACAAATTCTATAATAAATTCTACCGAACTCATCAAGAAAAACAATCCATTTGAATTATGTTTCTTAATTTACAATTAACTCCATCGTAGTAAACTGATTTTTGCTTTCCCCAGAAGCTAATTTCTTTATATGTTCTTATAGTATTTAAATATATATTTCTTTAATATAATGTTATATTTATTAGTATATTAATATATAATATATTTATCAACGTATTTTAAGTTGCTTTTATATATTTTATATTTTTGATCAGTAACAGCTTTAAGTATTTTTATTCCTTATCGACATTATTAAATAAATTATTATTTAATGTTAGAAGGAAGAATAATATGCAATCATCATGATGCATGTCGTGGAATGTGATATTGATCAATAGAATGTGGGGGCATTACTATTAGGAGAAGTAGATTGGATATAATTATTGGTAAATATTAAAAGAGAATGTATTGAAACCGCTTCAGCGGTTTCCATATACAACAATCATCACTGTTTCCTTCTGAAGAAGAATGCCAGCCCTATTATTGCAAGCATTGGTAGTGCAATGGTCGGGAATTCCGGAATCTCCTGCACAGAAGGATCGATCATTTCTTTGTCATCAACACTACTGTCATTTGCCTCATCGTTGTTGCCGTCGTTTGCCTCATTGTTGTTGCTTCCGTTTGCCTCATCGTTGTTGCCGTCGTTTGCCTCATCGTTGTTGCTTTCGTTTGCCTCATCGTTGTTGCCGTCGTTTGCCTCATCGTTGTTGCTTTCGTTTGCCTCATCGTTGTT
>PXAV01000032.1 GCA_003565715.1 Methanosarcinaceae archaeon | reverse complement strand
ATTTGTAAGGACGTCTGCTGCCATATCAAGAGCTTCTTCCCAGCTTGCATCCCTAAACTTTCCATTCTCTCTGATGGATGGTTTCAGGACCCTGTGATCACTCACAATTTCCTGGAACTTTGCATTCCCCATCTTACACGCGTTCTGAACATCTATTGTACCTTCTTTGAGCTCAACCTGGATGTCGTCACATGAACCTCCACAAACGGGACATATTATGTTCTTAAAGACCATTTTATTCACCTCCCATATACAGCTTCAGGACAACTTCCTCGGCGCTGAGGACCTCTTCATCAGTAGGCTCTATGGAAACCGGGCTTCCCTTGTAGCGTGGTGAACCTGATGAAAACGTATCAGATTCAACAACAACGTTGGCCCATATGGATCTTGGTATGAATACCTGACCTTGTTTCATTGCCTCTGTTACCTTTGTATAGACTGCTATCTTATGCTTTCCGTCCCTGTCAGATACTAACACTTTATCCGGACAACCCAGAATCGCGTAATCCTCTGCACACATCCAGCAGATGGCACATTCACTTGTATAGCCATCGGAGTATTTGCTGCCTCCCTTGGCAAGCCTTCCTTCTTCGATGGTACTTCCTGTATTGAGTAATGCTTTCATGGATATCACCTCACAGACACTCGTTCCTTTCACAGGAGATATACATTACACCCTTGCCCTTCTGGGGGATTGCATAATCTCCTGCAAACTTCTTGTATTCACCGGGACACTCTATGTTATTGAACTTAAGGTCAGTTTCAACACCTGTCATCTCAAATCCTGGAGTGAACCATTCGATACAACCGCCGATTACAATAGTGCCGCCAGTCATCTCTGCCCCGACGGTCCTGAAGGCATTTCCTTTAATGACTATAAGACCACCGTTTATACGTATTCCGCAGAAGTTCTCGACGTTTCCTCCAATGACTATCTCTCCACCGCTCATACCACCGCCGACCTGGTTTACAGCATCTCCATTAACTACGATGCGTCCACCTGTCATTCCACGCCAGCTTCCGCGGTATGAACAACCCAGATGGTCCTTTGTACTGCCCTTGATATGCAAAGAACCGCCTTTCATTTCCATACCTGCCCATGAATCAGCATCTCCTTCAACGATTATTTCTCCACCGCTCATGCCTGATCCAACATGCATTCCTGCAGATCCTTTGATTATTACCTTACCGGCACTCATTTCCTGGCCGATGCGCTTGACCCTTGGGATATCTCCTTCTACTATTACTGTTGTATCCTCTGCTGAGCTTCCGCCACTACCTGATACAGAGAAGAAATCTGAAAGTGGATACTCTGTCGGACCCTGCCATAAAAGCAGTTCTTCAATCTCTTTGGTACTTTTCCCGGCAAGATTATCTGGTGTTACAACCTCCGCCTCTACTGTAAGATTGAAATTTCCAGTTGGTTTAAGAATTACTTCTGCCATTGTTATCACTTCTCCGCATTGACCTGTATGGGTGTTGGATTTGCCAGGTACTTCTCTGGTGTTGGATAGTTGTTAAATCCAAGAGTGTAGTACTTGAACCATTTCTTGACATCATCAAGCATTCTCTTCTCTTCATCAGCATCCACTGCAATATCTGAGTAGAAGGTGTTCTTCTCCGGGACAGCAACGATCTCCCCCATTCTGGATACTACTTCTCCTGCTTTTATTGTGTATGCAGCGTTCTCAAAACCTCTGACAATGCTTTCATAGTCATTTACCTCAAGTTTTCCGGGGTCTATATTGTAGATCGCAACATCACCATCCGCTCCTACTCCCAGTGTACCTTTACGGTATGCCATTCCAATAGCCCTTGCAGGATTTGCACGTGTGACCATAGCGATCTCATTAAGGCTCATTTCTCTTGTCTCAGCAGCAAGGTCACTTCTATCTCCTGCCCACTTGTGGCATTCATCAAATGTGTCCTGTCTTGCTTTGTTGGACATAAGCCATGCAATTATCTCAGGATATTTTGTGAACGGTCCTCCATTGGGGCTGTCTGTTGTCATGATGCTCTTCCATGCATCCTTGACATAAAGGAGGGACTCAAGTCCCATTGCCCACTGCACACTGTGCACCGGATTGCTTTTCAGGTACTCAAAAGGAAGCACACCCGATCCACATTCACATTCTACATCAGTGTTAGACCATTTGTGGCCAGTAAGCACATACAGGTCGTGAATTGCAGGTCCATCCCCGGTCATAACAGTAGCATCCCCGAAAGGCACGCATCCACTGTCCATAATAACGTGGTCACTACTATTGACATAGTCGGTAATTCCCTTTACACCGGATTCGAAATCTCTCCAGGAAGTACCCCCAAATGCATTGAACTGGCAGTGCGTAAGATAGACTGACTCATGTCTCTTTGCATTCTTCTTTGTCTCTGCCCACTCAACATCAGCATTTGGTTTTGCTTTTACCTTCTTTGGTATTTTCAGTGAGTCCCTTGTAATTTCCCAGCATCCTGGATGACCAAGGTTGTTAGCATGCAGGTGAAGTGGCATTGGTATGCCCAGCTTCTCGTTCATTTCTGCAAGGCTTTTTATTATATCTTCCGGAGTAACTTCAAAGTGTATGTTAGCCTGATCAAGGGCACCTACGTTCTCCCCCCAACCCCAGTTCTCAACACCAGCCGGGTTAACACATTTTATACCATAGGTCTTGTGTGTCCTCATCATCCATGATATGTACGCAGCTGCTTTTTCGATGTCTCCTTCTTTAAAGTATCTCATGAGGAACCAGTTGTTACCCAGTACAAGGTAGCCGCCCATGTCGATCATAGGGGTAGAACGCATTTCTTCATGTGTGTGACGTGCTTCCATAGGAGGCACAGCAGCCTCAAAAACAGTTGTGTATCCCATTTTTGAGTACTCATATCCTCCTAGATATACAGAAGGTACTGTGTACCCACAACCGGAGTGTGTAAGTGGGGTTCTCTTTTGGTAGTGCTTGTAGTGGTCTTCAGGTCTCATCATCCTACCGGTGTTGACCTTGGCTCCTGCTACATGTGAGTGTGAGTCGACACCACCAGGCATAACCGTTTTTCCTTTTGCATCTATCTCTTTTACATCTTTCATGTCTGCACCAGAAAGCTCTGTAACGACCTTTCCGTCCTTGATGAAGATGTCCATGCTTTCCCCGTTTATCTCATTGAGGGGATCATAAACGTAACCGTTCCTTATGGCTATTGTTCCTGGCATTTTTTATTCCTCCCTTGTCTCCAGTGCAATTGCACCCACAGGACAGATCATAACGCATGCACCATCTGAACCGCAGAGTTCCTGATCAACGACCTTTACAACACCGTTCCTTACTTCAAGTACCTTCTTGGAATCGACCTCGTTAAGATAACCTGCACCTACTTCATCATCGGTTGCATTGACCGGACAGACCACAACACAGTTGCCGCAACCAAGACATGCGTCCTCATATGTTATAAGCCTGGACGTAAGTACTGGTCTTTTCATTTCAACATTGATCAGTCTCTTCTCGAGCACTCCTTTTTTCTCAACATCTGGAATTATCCCGGTCTTTGTAACTGTTATAGCATCAACCGGGCAACATACGTCACATGCACCACAATATATGCATGCGTCAGCACGCTGTGCTACTTTGTCAACCCTCTCACCTGCTCCCCAGTCCGGGTTGAAAAGGGCATTGCAGGGACAGGTGTCCACACAGGTGCGGCATGCAGTGCAAGTGTCCTCATTCCTGAACCATGTCCCTTCATATGGTTTTTCTACATATATCGCATCTGTAGGACAGACAGCTTCACACCATCCACAGTGTATGCAACATCCGTTGTCTATTATTGTCTCTCCATCAACACTTGCACTTCCGTCATTTGCAAGCCACTGCTTTACCTCGATACATCCCTGGGGGCATATCTGTTCGCAGAGTCCACAGTGAACACAGCTTTCACCAACGGTCGTATCTTTTATTGCAACACTTATGTAACTTTTATCATTTACAGACTCTCCATCCTGTTTCATTTCAAGTGCACCTGTTGGACATGTCTTTGCGCAGATTCCGCACATAATGCAGAGATCTGTCTGGTTCCTGAGGAAATCCTTGTCTATAAGTCCTCTTGCAACGGCTCCGACTGAACCGATGACTAATGAACTTTTAGGACATGCCGTAACGCACGTTCCACAACCGATACACTTATCTGGTGTATATTCCAGTTGCTTATCGCCTTTTACTCCAAACACTACTTCGTTCATCTGATCTTCTCCGTAATCCTGCCTATGAATACAAATGCTTCCATGTATATGTCCTTTAAACCATGTACAGTTCTTCAGAAACTGGTCGGATTCATTGCATCTGACCTTTAATAAGGAACATCTTACTACCAAGCTATCAATACTTGAGGGCATGAATACATTAATACATTTTTAGACATACTTCCCTGACCGGTAATAACCATTCGGGTCACCTGTCTATAATCACTACTTTAGATTCGACAAATCTTATGTCTAAGTATTATCAATACACCCAGACTTTGTTATTCTTGGATGCCTCCGGATCTTTTGGACCGGATAATTTGTAATAGTACAAACTCGTATTTGTTATAAAATTATCGTTTGTATCTGTTATTGTCAACAGCATCTGTTCACTTTATCTTTGATATCAATAGTAACATATGTATAAAATTAATTAGTGTTTCACAAAATATTATACTCTTCGATAACTATATATAGACCTACCAATCCCCATATATATGGGGTATATGATATGAAAGTTCAAAACCAGCCTACTAGAATTGAAATGAAATTCGCTCAATCATCATTTCTTTTTAATTGGAGGTGGGATTGATGCCTCTGATGAGTATTTTGACCTGTAACGATCTTGAAAAAGAGGTTTCTGGAATCCTTGCAAGCGATGATATGATAGACAACCTCTTTGTTATTGGTGCACCCAATCCTTCAGCAATGACTGAAGACCTTGAAAAACTGGGCCTTAAGGCACAGTTTCTCTTTCCGGAAACTATACCTTCGGGTCTTAAAAAAAGGAAAGGTTTCAACGTACTTGTAGCTTTTCAGGATACATTCTCTTCTGACATTTCAGAGCGAATGAAAAAAGAGTTATATGAGAGGATAAAGTTCTATGGTCTAGTTTCAAATGGTGTGCTTATGTTCCATGGATCATGTGGTGAAATATTTGATAAGATAATCAAAGATTTCCGCAAAAGCAAATTCTTACTTGAGATGTTATCTTCAGATGACATCACCATTATGAGCAGTGAAAATGAATGTTTTCCGGAAATTGATAGTAAGGGTTTACAGGACCAGGGTAATGTAGATAAATACGCTGATTGCTACAATAAGCTCAAGCAAAGGATTCTCTCTCAAAGTGCAGATTAATATTTTCAAACTATCTGCACTCTCGGATAATTTACTTTTTTTACATATAGTGATGGTCTTGTGTATTAAACATCAGTATTTAATATTAATTCCGTCTATGTTAACTGTGAGCACTTATTGAAAGCAGCTTCTAAAGTTTCAGACTGGACTATTGTTTTACTATTGACAGGGTGCTTAAGGCCAACAAATAGTTCATGTACATGTCTCTTTTCAAATGGAAGTATATAGTTTATTTAAGAGAAAATATTAATAATACCCAATGGTCAAAAGGATGTTATAATAATGGTCTTAAACGGTAGTGCCTATGCGCTTGGCGCAGGCACGGTTATCAATGCAATAGCTACATGGAAAGGTGCAGCTTTTGGTATAGATCTGAAAACGTTTTCAGATGTTAAGCTTACTGAGAAATCAGGAGGTGGTACTTGTATTATTAGTGGGGTCATTGAAGGTCTGCCTGAAGCTGACACAACCCTCATTGAAAAGTCTGTTTCTTACGTACTCGAACATTTTGGTATTGAGATGTGTGGTACTGTTCAGACCAGGTCCGAAATCCCACTGGCAAGTGGTCTTAAAAGCAGCAGTGCAGCAGCCAATGCTTCTGTACTTGCAACACTTGATGCCATAGGAGAAGAACTGGAACCTTTTGATGCTTTGAGGATAGGTGTAAGGGCAGCAATAGATTCAAAAGTAACTATCACAGGAGCCCTGGATGATGCATGTGCCTCATTTTTTGGAGGGGTGGTTGTGACTGATAACAGGAATATGGAGCTGTTAAAAAGGACTGAATATGATTCAAATGTTCTGATATTCTCTCCGGATAAAAGGTCTTTTAGCTCTGGTACTGATGTTTCCCGATCAGAGATTATAGCTCCCTGGATAGATATGGCCTATGAACTTGTTTTAAAGGGAGATATCGAAAAGGCAATGACACTTAATGGTTTTTTATACTGCGGAGCCCTTGGCTTTGACACAGAGTTCCTGGTGCGTGCCCTGGAGCTTGGTATAAAAGGAGTTACGCTTTCAGGAACAGGTCCATCGTACGTGGCTCTTGTAAATGATGACCAGGCCGGTGAGCTTGAAGATGCCTGGAATGAATATTGTGTCAGCGGAACTCTGATAAGGACAAGAGTTAATAATAATGGTGCCTATAAGGGCAAAACCAACTCCTGAAAGAGCGAGGGATACATGTCCAATATCGAAGATATACGTAACGAGATCGAACATATTGATGTCGGGATCATAAAGCTTATACAAAAAAGGGTTGATATGGCTTCCAAGGTCCTTGAGGCCAAAAGGAAAGATTCAATAAGTATCAATGATCCATCACAGAACACAGTTGTCCTGGAAAGGGCAGTTGATATAGCAACAGAGCTGAACCTTGACATCTCTGCAGTAAAAGAAATATTCGAGATACTTATCAGGATGAATATAGAAAGGCAGGAAGAACTAAGTGGTGAAGGTAATCTTCCATAATATAGGAGAATAAAAAATGGTAGACATTGCGATATTAATGGGGTCCGAATCGGACATGGCTATAGCGAACAGGGTAACAGGAACTCTTGAAAACACAGAGTATACATATGATGTGCAGGTCATATCTGCTCATAGAAATCCTGATAAGCTGGATGAATATGTCTCACATAGTGATGCTAAGGTTTTCATTGCTATAGCTGGTCTCTCAGCAGCACTTCCTGGTGTTATAGCTTCAAAAAGCAAAAAACCAGTAATAGGTGTTCCGGTAAGTGCTAAGATGATGGGTCTTGATGCATTGCTGTCAGTTGCTCAGATGCCTCCTGGCGTACCAGTTGCAAGTGTTGGTGTAGACAATGGTGCAAATGCAGCACACCTTGCAATAAGGATACTGGACCTTACTCAATAATCGACCATGTTTAGCTGGAATGTACACTGCTCGTCACCATTACCCATGGTTTCGAGCACATCTATTTCTACGTCCTGTCCATAGATCTCAACTATTCTTGATAGTATACCTCTTGAAAGTTTGCATAGTATAGGGTTTGTCTGTGCTTCTTCTTTGCCCCACGGACATACATTACTATGTATTGTGAAGATTTCATTGCTTTTTTCTATTTTGTCAGGCATAAAGTTTGCACCAAGCTGATTAATCACGTCACAACAGATATCTGCTAAGCATTCGCATCCTATCACGTTGTCCTCTGGGTCTGTGCTTTTCATTATTGCTTCAACTACCATGTCTATCATTTGGTGTATAACAACACTTTTCTGTTCAGCTGGTAAGGTCTTTAATAATACCGGTATTATCTGGGTGAGGACAGATCTTATTCTGTTCTGCAGCTCAAGCTTATCTCTTTCTTCCATCAGGTCGCAATGCATACTTCTTAATTTAATCAAAGAGTTTATTCTTGTTAAAAGTTCCATCTTGTTAACAGGTTTTGTAAGGAATTCATCGGCACCAGCTCCAATTCCTGTGATCCAGTCGTCTCTTCCTGATAGTGCTGTTACCATTATGATAGGTATGAATTGCGTTTCAGGGTTATCTTTAATGTGCTGACAAACCTGGTACCCGTTGATATCAGGCATCATGACATCAAGCAATATAACATCCGGTTTTTCCTTCGCTACTGTGTCAAGGCCATCTTTACCATTTAATGCAAATATAACTTCATATATATCTTCAAGATAGGCTTTAAGTAATTCTATGTTCATTATCTCATCGTCAACGATAAGGATCTTTGCTTTTGATGCTGGCTTAATGATAAGAACTCCTTGGGTCATTTTCTATGTGATTGGGCATATTTAAGACCATTTTATATATTACTTATTATTATATATACATAATGATTTATTTTCACATGAAGGATGCAATGAAGAAAAAAAATCATTCGAACAATGTTTTTTGATCTGTCTTATCAAAGATCTACGAGCTTTGATCTTGAACCTTTAAGCGTTATACCTGCTGAGGTTATATCAAAGATATTTATATCAAGCGATATCCTTGTACTTCGCATCTTTGGTATACTAAGGAAACGCTCATTCTTACCTGTATATGGATTTTCTTTTACCATTAGTTTCAAAGATCCATAGGTTGAATAATCTGCTATCTGATGTGTCATTTGATAGGCAGCTTCATCCATTATATATAGTGCTGTTGTTTTTTGACTTGCCAACAGTCGATTAATTGTATCGAATTTATCTCTGAACTCTTTAGCCCCAAGATCAAAGGTCAAAACGCCGATGTTATCAATTACAGCTACATCCGTTCCTTCAGGTATAAGTTTTACAACGTCAATAAGGTCGATCTGTTCTATGTTAAAACCTTCCTGATCCGGCCTAATATGCCTGTCCAGCTGTGTTTCTTCTATGATCTCTATTTCCGTTTCGCTAAAGTCATTAAGGATATGTGCCTCTCGAGCTATTGCTCGTGTCCTTAATTCAATTACCTGTTTTATTTTTAACAGTCCCTTCTCTATGAAAGAATCAAGGCCCAGGCCTAACATTGTTGCCTGATCTAAGAGATCTTCGGGATTCTCTTCTGTTGCGATCATTACACATTTCTTCCCATCCATACATGATTTATGGAGGAAGTGTAGCCCAAATATGGTTTTACCGGCACCCGGAACACCTGTGATTAAAATGCCTTTGTCTTTTGGGTAACCCCCTCCTACTTTCTTGTCGAGATTTGCTATTCCTGTTGGCATCCTTTCCATTATATCACACTAGTCCCGTGCATTGATTTAAATATTTTTATATATTATATCTTATAATATACTCTTTTTTATTATATAAACGTATTCTTATCTGTGACTGCTCCCACGACTAAACAGGCTGTACGACAATTCCAATTTTCCTATCATAGATAACTATAAAGTCCATAATATCTGACTTTAAAGTCTCATCAGATATGACTTTATTAATTAAACCCTTACTTTTTAAACCCTTACTTTTGCGCTGAATAGGTATATCTTTTTCAAGTTAACTGTTGTACAAACCAGATTGAATTCGTTTTTCACTGTATTTATTCCACGAGTCAAATACTCTCTGAATCCAAGGTCCTGTTTATAATTTCCAATTACTGGTTCCACGTTTTGTTTTCGTAGTTGACTCATTTCTTTTGCTTTATCAGTTTTCATTTTTTCCAGGAACTTATCATGTCCAGCGTCAGTTATCAACTTTTTTAGTCTTCTGATTTTGTCTTTTCGTTGAGTACATGCTCATGCTTTCAATATTGTCCCATCTATGCTTATTTGTTCAAGTCCAACCATGCC
This sequence comes from Methanosarcinaceae archaeon, assembly GCA_003565715.1. Lineage (GTDB taxonomy): Archaea > Halobacteriota > Methanosarcinia > Methanosarcinales > Methanosarcinaceae > Methanolobus. Next base: position 3,210 of record PXAV01000032.1, on the reverse strand, counting down.
TAATTCTCTGGCAACAGCAATTGATCGTTTGAATATCTGCTTAAGTAGATCCGTATTGTTTTTCCTAAAGTCACTTATCGTCCTAAAATCAGGTGTTAATTTTTCTGCCAGGTAAATGTAAACAACGTTCTCTCTGACATTGCGAGCTATAGCTCGCGATGATCGAACTCTGTCGAGCATTGATTGAATTAGTATCTTGCACATTATCCTGGGATGATGTGCAGGACGTCCTGCACCCTCATACCTTTCTTCAAATTCAACAAAGTTTAATTCTTCGACAAAAGAATCAACTAAAAAGCAAATATGATCATCTGGAATCAAATCTTTGATGTTGGGCGGGAATAACCATGTTTGGTTTTTGGAAGAAGCCATGAACACCATATATAACTAATTTATACATTGTTTAATAAAAATTATACACAATTTAAATAAATAATATATGTGATGCAATTATCGGACAGCTTGTAAAGCAGTGGGCTTTCTCTACCCCTACGCCCCGTTAATCGTAATTGTTCCTTTTGTTTGTTCTCTTATTATGGTCCTGGGTTTCATTTGCGAATACTATTTATAGAGTTAAGCCACAGAAAAAACAGGGGAAATACAATGAACATTGATCTAAGTATAAAGATAGGTGGTGCAGCTGGTCAGGGATTGCAGACAACCGGTGTAGTACTGGCCAAAACATTGAAGAAATACGGATTCTACGTTTTTGCATCTCAGTATTATTTTTCAAGGGTACGTGGTGGGCACAATACTTTCCAGATACGTATGGGTGATTCTCCAGTATCTGCAATTGTTGAGGATGTGGATATTCTTCTTGCCCTTGATTCAGAATCCATTGAACAGCATCTCCATGAACTGAACGATGGTGTTATCCTTGCAGATACCGACATCATGAACATTAAAAAGACCAATGATAATGTTTTTCATGTTCCAATGTTAAAGATGGCAAAGGATGTGTCTGGTGATAAGATATATTCCAACTCGGTTTCAATGGGGGCTGTTGTTGGTCTGCTTTGTCTTGATATATATGGTCTTGAAAATGTACTTAGAAAAACCTTCAAAAAGAAAGGCGATGAAATTATACAAAAGAACATAAATGCTGCTCGGGCAGGATATGACTATGTCAAAGATAACTATCCTGGCGGATGCAAGTTCACATTACAAGATCATTCTGAAAAGGAAGAAATGATGCTTGTCAGTGGTAATGAAGCAGTCGGTCTTGGAGCACTGGCTGCGGGAATACAGTTCCTTGCAGCATATCCTATGACCCCATCAACAGGTGTTATGACATTTGTTGCAGCAAATGCAGACAAGTTCAATGTAGTCGTGGAGCAGGCAGAAGATGAGATTGCTGCATTGAACATGGTACTGGGTGCATCCTTTGCAGGAGCAAGGTCAATGACAACCACATCAGGTGGAGGTTTTTCCCTTATGGTGGAAGCTCTTGGGCTTGCAGGTATCACAGAAATCCCTGCTGTTATATTCCTAAGCCAGCGCCCTGGTCCTGCTACTGGACTTCCGACCATGACCGAGCAAGGTGACCTTCTTTTTGCAGTTCATGCTGCACAGGGTGAATTCCCTCGATGTATACTTGCACCAGGTACACCAGAGGAATGTTTCTATATGACAGCAGAGGCATTTAACATTGCAGATAAATATCAGATACCTGTTTTTGTAATGAGTGACCAGTACCTTGCAGATTCACTTTTTACATGTTCACGTTTTGATCCTTTTAAGGTGACAGTTCAAAGACATCTGCTTTCCGAACATGAGCTAAGAACAAAAAAGGAAGAATATCGGCGTTATAAGGCTACTCCCCTTGGTATTTCTCCAAGGGCTCTTCCTGGGAAAGAAGGTATACTTGTTGTTGCTGATAGTGATGAACACGACGAGTTCGGGCACATCAATGAAGAGCCGGAAAATCGTATAAAGATGCATAATAAACGTATGAAGAAGCTGGAAACCCTCAGGTCGGAGATGATACCTGCAAGTATATACGGAAAAAAGACTGCATCCATTACTCTTATTGGATGGGGTTCAACCTTTGGACCATTATCTGAGGCTGCTACTATATTAAATGAAAGAGGGCTATCTGTGAATCATATACATTTTACACATATTCATCCTTTGCCATTAGAAGCCACAAAAAAACTCTTTCAAAAGTCAAAAAAGAAAGTCTGTGTGGAGAACAATTGTACAGGCCAGCTGTCCCGTCTTCTGAAAGTCGAGGTGGGTATAGATGTGGATGACCATATATTGCGATATGATGGAAAACCCTTCAGCCCGGAATATATTATCAAGGCTCTTGAAGAAAAGGAGGTTATCTGAATGGTTAGCATAGAAGATTACGGGGATTTTGAAACTGCATGGTGTCCCGGATGTGGGAATTTTAACATACTTAAAGCTTTAAAACAGGCACTTGTGAATCTGGATATGTCTCCCCACGAAGTTCTTATAGCATCAGGTATTGGGCAGTCAAGTAAGTTGCCTCATTATATGAGATGCAATACTTTCAATGGGCTCCATGGTCGCTCACTTCCACCTGCAACGGGAGCTAAAGTGGCTAACCATGAGATGACAGTTATAGCAGTTACTGGTGATGGTGATTGCTATGGTGAAGGTGGCAATCATTTCCTGCACACTATCAGAAGAAATCCGGATATAACCATGATAGTCCATGATAACCAGATATATGGTCTTACAAAAGGCCAGGCATCACCTACAAGTGAGATTGGCATGAGGACAAAGGTTCAGACACATGGTGTGTTCAACATGCCACTAAATCCGCTTTCACTGGCAATATCAATGAACTGTTCTTTTGTGAGCCGTGGGTATGCAGGTAACCTCAAGCATTTAACAAAGCTTATAGAAAAAGCGATCGAGCACAAAGGTTTGTCCCTTGTGGATGTGCTTCAGCCCTGTATTTCCTTTAACAAGCTGAATACTTTTAAATGGTATTCTGAAAGGGTTTATGAAATGGATGATCCGGGATATGAACTAAATGACCGTATACGTGCATTTGAGAGGTCACTGGAATGGGGTGAGAATATACCGATCGGAGTGTTCTATGTAAATAAAAGGGCAAGCTTTGAAGACCATCTGGATGTGCTTGCAAACGGTCCCCTTTACAAAAGTGAGGCCAAGACCCAGCAGGTGAATGAACTTATAGATGGTTTTATATAATATTTTTTTATTTCTTCTTTTTAT
>PXAV01000167.1 GCA_003565715.1 Methanosarcinaceae archaeon | reverse complement strand
TGAAGAAGTTCTCTGATACTCCGGTCAGGGTATAACCTGGTCTTGCTGTCAGTGCTATCGTTGCATTGTAGATCGTTTCAGGCTTGAAAGTGCTATGATCAGGTGACCATGTTATTGTTGCTGTGTACTGTTCTGTATCGTTGATAGTTGCTGTTGGTGTTGCATCTGTGGCAGGTGGGGTTATGCCTTCTATGCTTTTGATATTCACTGTAATTGCATCTGTTTTTGGGAATGTGGCATTTATTATGCCTGAATCTGCAGCATTTGTTACTTTTTCTGCTCCTGATACTGTGAAGAAGTTCTCTGATACTCCGGTCAGGGTATAACCTGGTCTTGCTGTCAGTGCTATCGTTGCATTGTAGATCGTTTCAGGCTTGAAAGTGCTATGATCAGGTGTCCATGATATGGTTGCTGTGTACTGTTCTGTATCGTTGATAGTTGCTGTTGGTGTTGCATCTGTGGCAGGTGGGGTTATGCCTTCTATGCTTTTGATATTGATGGTTATGGGCTCAACTTCTATCAAACCATTCACAGTGAATGCCTTGATACAGATGCTTTCGTTGGTGGCACCCCAGTCTGTCCATTCGTGCCCATCTGTGCTTGTAAAGCTCTCACCAGGGTTTGAAACAGCCCTGCTTGAATAATTATTAACTGCTTTTTCTACAGGTATGAGCCAGGTATAGGAATCGTGCTCATAATTGATTACCACTGAAAAAGTAGTGTTTTCGTATATGTGAACCGGCTCTGTCAGTTTTACTGTATGATATCCTGCAGATTCCTTGGTTGCGGATCTGCTGTATACATGGTTCTGGGTGTTTATGGGTGATGTATCCGGGTCTTCCAGTTCAGTGTAAATGTGTATGTTATAATCAACATTCGAGGCAGTGGTGTGAAAAGCAACGGCTTTTATGGTCTCATTTGAACCTGCTCTGAAAACATTGGCTCCCCAGAGGGATGTTTGACCGTTACCTATGGAACTGGTATGGCCGAGCATGTCATATTGGTATATATTATCAAAGATATCAGGTTCATCTCCCTTAAGGAACACTGCGTTCTCCCATTTTCCTACACTTTTGTCATAATATGAGATGTAGAAATATCCATCCATCCCCCAGCTACTTCCCCAGCTGTTCTTTGCAATGAAAGCCCCGTTAGCAGATGGTCTTTTTGATTCGGGGAAATGCTCTTTTGAAAAATCATCATCCCATCCTACCAGGGCTATACCGTGTCCACCATCACTACCTTTTACATCAAAGTAATAGGTTGTGTACTTATCTCCGTCGTATATGGCAGCTCTCTCCCAGTACATTCCAACATGTACTGCACCGTGATCATAGATAGCTCTCTTTAGATGCTCATTATCTGTCAGGTTAGATCTTTTCGGGATGAAGTGTGCATCCATAAACGTTATTGCTTTGATAAGTTCCTCCGGGGAGGTCGTATAGTTTGCATCATAAGGGTCCTCGCTTTCCAGCACAGGACCATCTCCCCGGGAAAGATAAGCAATTGCCATGTGGGCATTTCCCCCCTCCGGCGGGTCGAACCTATGTTCATATTGACTATCGGGCCAGTCATTTAATAGGTTCTTCATATTGTTCTCGGAAAAATCCCATAGTATCGAGCTTGCTTTCAACTGGTTCGATTCCAGGGAGGCAAGTGTGGAAAAGGCCCAGCACGACCCGGCATTCCCCTGGTCCTTGACAGGTGTTATATGCCCTTCTTCCCGAAGGTCAAAGCTTGAGGGCAGTTCATGACCATTTGAGTATAATAGCACTTCTGAGCCGGAGGATGGGTCAGGTTCAGAAAAATGACCGGATGCGGAAGAAGAGCTAAGATGTGTATGTGAAATAGGAGATGGTATGTATCCTGGGTAATTTTTACTAACAGGTGATGATCCAAAACTGCTGCTCATTATCCGGACATTTTCATTTTCATGATCTGATATATATTCAATAAAGTACGGGCATTGTTCTGCTGCCTCAAATCTGTTGTTATCAGCTGAAACTGTCATGCTCAGGAAATATAAACTGAGTACAAAGATAAGGAACAATTTTAAAGCTATCCTTTTCGTTATCAAAATGGCCACCTTATTATATTAATTATTAATATAATAAAAGCAGATATGATATATTCTTTTCTGAGATAATTTTCTGTTCTCTCAACAATATTAGTTGCCGGACCAGAAGCACTTATATTAAGTTACGGTAGATTACCGACATATGTCACAACAGAGAATTGATTCAATTGCCCGAAAACTGATCTCAGCTTCAAAGCAGTATGATAAAAAGAACTACAAAAAAGCCCTGCAGATCCTGGAAGAGGCAGAAATTGCTTCAAAGCAGGCAAAAGTTCCGTCCCTGATAGCCAAAACTTTAGTTCTTAAAGGAAATGTTCTAGAGGCTGATTTTAGCATAGAGGAAGCTTTAAAAGCGTACGATCAATCTTTTGGTATCTCTTCCCACCTATACCTGGAGGATCCGGATAATTATGACCACCTGATGATCCTTGAAGGATCTGTTACAGGTATTAAAGATACTATTGATGACCTGGATGACCTGGTTCGGGCAGAAACGATATATCAAAAAAATGAGGATGTTTTCCTGGAATTACTTGATGTAATGATGGAGCATGAAATTGATGCTAAAGAGGAGGAAGCAGTTTATCATCTCAGTTATGTAGAGGCTATGAATAACATTCTTATCTTTTTTGGAATGGCAGGGGAATCACAGATAAAAGCGTCCCATGTCTTAAAGGTCATTGAAAAATACATAATGATATCGGAAATGGACAAAAGTTTTTCCGAACTTGGAACACTTGCACAGTCAATGACACAACTCTATGGGGAATTCTTTGTTTCCAATGAAGCTTTTGAAGATGCAAAAAAGGTGTATTATCAGTATCATGAACTGATAGATAAGAAATATAAGAAAAACCCACAAGAAGCTACAAATTTCATACCCTGGGTAAATGCAAAGTTCTTTCTGGGAGATATTTATACTACACTTGAGCAGACCGATGATGCATACAGTCACTTGTCAGAAGCTCTTGAGCATCTTTATTCCAGATGTGAAAACGAACCTGAAAAGGGCCGAGCTAATATTTGCAATGGTTTTATCGCTAAAACATATCAAAAAATGGGAAAGCTTTTTGTGACAATGGGAGATATTGAGCAGGCAACCTCATTTTTTGAAAGGTCATTTGAAATATATGAACAAATGCAGGACTTTTCCTTAGAATATATTATAATGGAATCTGAAGACTATAGTCCACTGGAAGATATGGCTGAGTTCTTTGAAAATGTTGGGGATGTTGACAAAGTTGAAAGAACTTACATGCTGGAGATAGATATTTTTGAACATTTGATTGCAGATGGCATTGAGGAATTAAAATATAGATCTTTTATTGCCCAGACCTACGATCAGTTAGCTATACTGTTTGCTGATAATGATAACTTAGAGAAGGCAGAGAATTATTTCCTAAAAGAGATAGCTATGTATAAAGACCTGCGGATGGAAGATCCCGAGGACCTGGATAACGACAGGTCTATTGTGAAGGCTTTTGCAGCTCTTGGACGTATTTATTTTGAAAGTGATTTTGAACTGTCTTTGGATTATTATGAAAAAGCACTTGGGACATGTGAGACTATCAGGGGAATAGATGGGGACATTGCATGTGATATGGGCCATTACCTTAACAAGATCGCAGTCCTTTGTGCAGCAAACGGGCAATATGAAATGGCACTAGATAAATTAAAAGAGGCTTTAGAAATACTTGGTAATGACTTTAACGAGAACAGGAGTTTTAATTTTCTCAGAGAGTTTGCCGATGTATACATAACAATGTCAAATGTCTATGAAAGTCTTGATGATAATACCAATGAACAGGAGTGCTTTTTAAAGGGTGTTGATTCTTATAGGAGTATTCTTCAGCATGATGATATTTTGATTGAAATTAAAATAACCCTTACAATGGAGATCATGATAAAAGAAAGTTATTACATGGAACTGGAAGAATATGAAAAGGCAAAAAAACTAGTTGAGCTTTGTTGCACTTTCTACGAGGATACATTTGAATATACTTCCACATACCCTGATATAATCATGTTCATGGCAGTCCTATACAATGATCTGGCCAAGATACACCACCGATCAGGGTCTTTTGACAGGTCAATTGAAAACTATTTAAGGTCCATATCGATCTTAGAGGAAGCTATGGCGGATTACCCGGATGATGCCAAATATTTGAATGTGATAGGGATAACCAGCACAGAGCTTGGTATGGTATACAAAGATAGTGATGAGCCTGAGCTTGCAAAACAGTGTTTTGAAAGGACCGGGGAAATCCAGGATCAAATAGCCCGTATTGAACCATCTTATACTGATGTGCCCAAAGGAGCATGGGAACTTAGCTTTTTAGAAGGATATGCAGATGTTTTGGACAGGCTGGGTATGATCGAGGAAGCAAACGGTTACAAAGCAAAGGCTGATGAAAAACGCAGAGAGCTTAAGTGCGACTGGGATGATGATACTATCGCTTTTGAATGATCATCTATCTTGAGGTAAGAAACCATTGTACTAAGAAACCATTGAACTAAAAATCACTTAAAGGGAGTGGGGCCGTCACATGGAAATAAGGATTATAGCTATCAGGGCGGCTATAACCCCTACCCATTGACGGGAAGCAAGGTGTTCTTTTAGTAATGTACATGCAAGCAGTACTGTAACTGCAGGACTCAGGGAGGCAAGGATGGTGGCAACGTCCAGCCTTCCGGCATCAGATGCAAGAGCGAAGAAGGTAACACCTCCTGTATTGAACAGTGCTACAAGGATAACTATGAGCATTACATTGGTGCTGGGTTTACTGACCGTCTTTGTCATCATGATGAATCCTACGATCATGACAAGTGCTGTGATCCTTGAGACCGTCAGTGGCCAGTAAAGTGCATCCGATGTGAAATTATCAATGGATATGAAGAACATACCAAACAATATACCTGCAAGCAGTGGATATTCCAAGTCCTTTGCTGTCAGGTTGGGCCCGGTACTTCTATTGACAATGAACCATATTGCAATAAATGAAAAAACAAAACCCGTGATCTTAAATATAGAAGGTATGCCATCATTCAAGGCTGAATATATAACAGGTATTATAACCGATATCAATGCAGCCAGGGGAGCAACTATGCCCATTTTTCCTTTGGCCAGACCTATATACAGTGCTATCAGCCCTGCAGCTCCAAAGAACCCTGCAAAAGCACCCCATATAATGTTGCTCATTGAAGGCATTGCCTCTGCAACCGCAAATGCAAGGACCGGGAATATAAGGATACCCATTATCTGTGTGACCAGGACCACAGAAAAGGCACTTGTATGCTTGGCAGCATATCCCCCAACAAAATCCCCTGCACCCCATGATAATGCCGATGCAAGGCCAAACACTATCGCAAGGGTTTCTAGGGGTATCATCTTTTCACCATTGTTCTCAGGTCCTAACAATTATAAAATTTCTTTGATTTGTAATTTCTGCCAGGTTGTAACCTGATGTGGTGCTTGCTTAAAAGGCTTTGTTATTATCAGCCGGAATGTTACAAGAAATGAAGCTCTGAATGTCAAAGGCACGGTCAAAAACCACAATTTAGCACAGTCTATCAGTGATTCAGTATGGAGTAGCTTTGTAAATAAATTGGAATACAAAGCAGAATGGTCGGGAAAAACTGTACTGAGAATAGGACAGTTTGAGCCATCTTCAAAGCTCTGTAGTGTATGTGGATACTATAAAGAGCTTCAATTGAAAGATAGAGGATGAAAATCTCAATTGTTCTCATAGACCAAAATCTAATAGGTCTTTGAGCATCGCAGGAACTACAGGAAGAGCCTGTGGACCTGTGAACAATGGTTCAAGGGATGAAACAGGAAGCCACATAGTCTTTAGCTTCGGGGTAGTTCACATCCTTATCGAGTATGATCGACAAAAATTGCGTATTCTGTTAAGTATAAACGATAGATTTGAGGGTGGATATGTCTTCATATTGTATATTCAGCCTAAGATCACTACAAAAACATAGATGACCGCGACAATCGATGCGAAGGCGATCCACAGAGTGCGACTGTAGTCCAGCATGCGCCGTGCGTTATAGCCTTGAAATGGCTCAAATGCGATCATGCTGTCAAACAAGATCAGCGCGATACCTATCTCAACGATGTTCCCAGCGATCATTGGCGCAAAGCCTTCCGGAACTTGTGCAGGTAAGGCCAGGGCAGAGAGGAACAGAATAACCACCATGGATGTCCCTGCTGCCGCTGAGAGTGCTAACTGGCGCCTGAACTGGTGATAGTGCCACCCATCCCCCGGTGGATAGCAGCTACCGGGGAGAAGAAACACTTTGCCAAACAAGACAGCGATGAGCGCGCTAACGGCGGCCCCAGATCCCCACCCGCGAAACTCCAGCTTCAAGCCCTGCATCCTTGCAGCGATCTGCATCGCCCCCTCGCGCAGACCAAGCAGTAACACCACCGCAAAGATAACAGCGAGCATTTCGGAAGCACCCGGCATAACAGGACCGCCAGGTAAAAGCAGCCCACCACCCAGCAGCAAGGCCAGTAGGGTGATGAACACATTGAGGGTCCATGTTCCTGCGCGCTGCACAGCGGGCGAGGCCGGGCGCCCCGGAACATCGAGTGCCCAGAGGAAGTGTCCGGGGGTAAACAGCCGGTTCGTCCTGAGGCCAAGCAGCAACGCACCCGCCACTCCGAGCCAGCGGACCTGGTCCATCGTGCCCAGGCGGCGAAATCCAAGCTCATGGAAGATATTTGCGGACGGGGTATTGTAGCCCTCTACTTCGGTCACTACCGGGCCACAGCCTTGTGCACGGAGCTGTTCCACGCCCTGTTTCACCAGTTGACGAGCCAGCCCCCGACCGCGGTAGTCAGGGTCGGTGAACAGCCAGGCGATGCGCCCGACCCGCCCCTGCCCCGGCAGGTCCCTTAAATTGGCATTGAGTAGCACGGCCCCAGCGACGCGGTTGTCCACCGTCGCGACAAAGTCCTCCGGGCCAGGCACGATAAGACGCGCCCACAGCGCCGAAAAAGACCGTCGTGCGATCCTTGCAACGGCATCCTGGTCTTCCGGTACAAAGGGTCTGATCGCAATGTGTTCATCAGATGTCATGAAAGCTCCTTTAGGAATGGTAACTAAATAACTTCCCTTTTAAAGGTAAGTGACAAAATAATTTAACTTATCATTAACAAGGCTTGTGGTTTAGATATTCATCTATGCGAGTGCTCCCACTTCAATGACAAAGATTATCAGTTTGTCTCCTTCTAAACTCATGATCGCACGATATTCCCCGATCCTCAGGGAGTATAATGGATACCCGGGAGATCCTTTAAGTTTTTTCAGATATCTCTGGGGCTCTTCCTGCAGCTCTTTGATAGCAAGGACTATCTTTTTTGCTATATCCTCAGGGAGTTTTTTCAGGTCTTTTCTGGCACCCGGGGAATACAGGATGGAATACATCAATCAAGCCCCAGGTCGGCTTCTATCTCTTCCTGGGTATAGTATCTTCCCTTTTTGAGGTCATCAAGTGCTTCCTGGATCCTGTCCACCGTTTCATCGCTCTAAGGATGATCTGATGGATGGGAATATCTCTTCAGGAATATACAGGGACCGGATAATAGATGATCTCCCCACGTAATTGCATCGACAGAAGGAGGGAACCTGTAAAACCAGGGAGCAGGCTCCAGAAGTACAGGACAACGGGTAAGGGCTTTGAGATTTTAAAGCAAATGGAAAGCAGAATAGAGTGATGGTTGTCCGGGATCAGGGGCTTGTGGCTGTTGATTTTGCTTATAACCATTTGTAGCCACGTTGACGCTTAATTAGCTCGAGTACGTATACATTATCGGTCTCTATTGCAAAAATAGCTATGTGATCTCCGATGCGTAGCCTGTAAAGGTCTTGCCGGCCTTTTGTACCTTTCAGTTTTTTGACATCGTTATCCAATGGGTTGTTCTCCATTTTTCGAAGGCCTTCTACAAGCCGTGTTCTTGTTTCAGGGTCAAGTGAATTCAAAAACTTCCTGACATGTGGATGTACACTTACTTTGTAGCTCATTTAAGTCCCTTTCAGATCTCATCCAGTGAGACAAACTGATCTTTTTCTTCCAGGCGTCTGTACATGCGGTCCATGAATTCCTCCTTGTCCACCGTGTCCATCAAGCGCTCAAGAATATCACTATAGGTCTCTCCTTTTAGGCCATAGCTTTTCAGTCTGTCCCGCACAACCTTTGTGGTTGGTATTGTTGTCGCTTCTTTCGTTGTCATTTTCATTTCTTCCTTTTTTATGGTATATACTGAGTTATAAGTTATTATGGTGGATGTTGTGGGTCTGTTCTGGTAAGTGTTAAATATTATTGTGTATACAATTATTGTTATGACAATAAAGTTTGAATTCATCGATCGTAAAGATGAGCTGAAATATATTGAGGATGAGTTCTTTAAAGGTGATTTCAGATTTATTTCAGTTATTGGAAGACGCAGGCTTGGAAAGACGCGTTTCCTTGGACGGTTCCTTAAAGGGAAAAAGGGATGTTGTTATGTACTTGTTCCCGAGCTTAATGATCAGGATGCCAGGATGGAGATTGCCAGGAGTTTTCATGAGAGTTTCGGCATAAGTTTTTTGGGGCTGCCTTCGTGGGATGAGATGTTTGAGAAATTGTTCCTGCACTCTCTTAAGGAGCGGGTAATTGTCGTATTTGATGAATTCCAGAGATTCTCCCGTATCGATAACAGTGTTTTCTCATATTTGCAGAAACACATCGACAGGTCGGCTTCAAGTTCTAAGTTGTTCCTTGTGGTATCAGGTTCTTCTATAGGCATGATGCACCAGATCTTTGAGTATGCTTCGCCATTATATGGGAGGAGGACGGGGCAGATGACCTTTGACCCATTCAGTTTTGCTGCGCTGGCAGATTGGTTCCCTGATATGCCTGTGGATATGAGGGTATATATCTATGCGATCTATGGCGGTACTCCAAAGTATCTCGAAGAGTTGGAGTCTGCCACATTGCAGGATAATATAAGGAAGCTCCTTTCAAGGACAAGTGTGCTGTACAGCGAACCTGAGGTTCTGCTAAAGACCGAGCTTCGGGAAAGTAATACCTATTTCAATATGCTGAAGAACATAGCCTCCGGCATGTCAAGGTCTTCGGAAATAGCGGAGAGTTCCGGGATAAAGAACACTTCTATCGACTATTATCTCAGTATCCTGATAAATGATCTTGACCTGGTGAGAAAAGAAGTCCCTGTCTGTGATGCACAGTCCTCAAGGAAAGCTGTCTACCGGATGAATGATAACTACTTCAGGTTCTGGTTTCGTTTTGTGTATTCTCATCTCTCAGAACTTGAGATGGGAAATCATGAAAGGGTTTTGCAAAGGATCGAAAGTGAACTTGATACCTTTACAGGTCCGGTATTTGAGGACATAAGTAAGCAATTCCTGCTGGAGATGAATAAGCATGGCAGTCTTCCTTTCACTTTTGAGAGGATCGGTAATCAGTGGGGCAAATTCAGGGGAGAGCCCGGAAAGAACAACTATGAGCTGGATCTGGTAGCTATCAATACCGGCACAAAGCAAATACTGTTCTGTGAGTGCAAATGGCAGAAGCAGAAGGCAGGACCTGAGGTTATAGCAGAGCTTATGGATAAGGCCCGACATGTCAAATGGTATAATGGAAAAAGGAAAGAACACTTTGCTGTGATATCAAGGTCAGGTTTTACTTCAAAGGCGAAGTCCATTGCAAAGGACAATGGTGTATTGCTCTTTGACCTGGAGGATCTTGGCAGGGTTATGGGATGATCTGGCAGATCGGTTTTTCTTGCAGCTCCTACAACCCCTTCACCTCATCAAGAAATGCGGGCCTGCTTTTGAATTCGGCTTTCAGGGAGTTGAAACGGTTATCCCATGCAGGCCTGTCTTGCAAGATCTCAACGTATATGTCCCTTACTATTTCCAGATAGCCTTCAGCGATCCTGTATGTCTTTCTGGTGCCTCCGGGAACATTGCAATAGGCTTTTTTCCAGTAGTATTCAATTATTTCTTTTGGGTACTCTGCTTTCAGTTCAAGAGCAAGTTTATCAAAATCATTGAGGTAATCCCATCTGTCCGGTGCCCTTGGCATAGCCAGAAGCTTACTGACCACTTCCTCTTTCATGCCCTTATCCATACAGATCCGTAGGTATGCAAGCATATTCCTGTCCCGCAGAGAGCTGAATAATTCTGGTTCGACTTCACTCCAGTCATCATTTTTAAGATAAGTCTTGATCCTTTGATACTCTTTGTATTCCTCACTACGACCCGCATATGTAAAAGACTTCAAAAGAGCATCTCTGGCCTTTTGATAGTTTCCTTGAGACAGATAATACTTAAACAGATTATCAAGCATTATCTTTTCATCATGCTTTAATTCCAGGGCTCTGTGAACTATACGCTCTGCATTGGGAATGTCCTCCTTTTGTGCATAATGTTCGAACAGGAAAACAAACAATTCAGTGAGACGGCCTTTCCCTTCCACCAGACCCATTTCTGCAGTTTCGATCGCCTTGTCCATGTTTCCCCTCTCAGCATAGAAACTGGCCAGTTCCCAATAGTCATTACCGTACTCAAGTTTTTTCAGCCGAATCTCCAGATAGGCCGTATCATCTTGAAGATTGTCCCTGAGGATGTCCATCACGAGCTTGTTTCTCCAATCAGATGGACATCTTCTTAGTTTAGTTACCAGATAACGCCATTCCTCATCTGTCTGGCAAAGCTCAAAGAAGATCTCTGCAAGGCTGTCTTCATAACCAGAGTTGTATTTGTCGTATTCTACAAAGGCTTCCTCCATAAAAGCGATCTTCGTATCATGGGATATGTTCCCTTCCTCTATAAGGTCAGATATTTTGTTAAGCCATCCATATGCCTCATCCTCTTCTTCCTCATCGCCGCCACCGTATTCATTGAATTCGGATATTATACAACTTGCATAGCTCCAGTATTCCATCAGCAGTTCATCATCAACATGATAAGGACTTTCATCTGGCAATGAACCATCCGATATTTCATGCATTTTTCTGTACCATTCAAGGGTCAAATGACGTACATCAGAATTATTTTTCATGAGATGCTTTACCAGGTCACGTAATTTCTCCGGGTTTAATGACCCCAGTATGCTTTCCAGGTCAAATCTATTATCCATCTACTATTTCCTCCAGAGATGTATAGATGTGTATTAAATATTGATTTTGCATGCATATATTGTATTTGATTTTCTTTTTATTTACTTTCGGTAGTTCAATTGTGTTCCTTGCTACCAATGACGCTTCTTTTATTAATTACCGGTGGACTGTACCGCCTGCGGCGGGATGGTTTTGGTCGATATGCGTATAGGCTTTTCGTATAATGTACTTTGGAGTGTAATATCTCTATTTTAAATAGAGGTATTATTGCTATAGTTCATATTAATAATGGCAATTTATTATTAATAATCTCCATTTCAAATGGAAATACATATAAGCATTCACCGCAGAATGTAATTCATGGACACGAACCAGATAAAGGAGCTCATAGAAGAGCAAAAGCAGGAGTTTGAATGGGAAATTCAGACAATAAGACGCCAGAAGCTTGAAGAAATGGACAGTTACTCCAAAATTCCTCATATAGTTGTTATTACGGGTCTCAGGCGTGCGGGTAAAAGCACTCTATTAAAACAGATAAAAAAGAGATACTACCCGCAAGAGAACATCTATTACATGAATTTTGAAGATGAAAGGTTGCTTGACTTTAAAGTAGGTGATTTCAATGCCCTGTATGAATCATTCCTGGAAATATCAAAGGAGAGCAAGGTCTTTTTCTTTGATGAGATACAGAACATACCCAACTGGGAAGCATTCGTAAGGCGGATGTATGACCGGGGTTTTAAATTCTACATCACCTGCTCAAATTCTTCTTTGATGAGCAGGGAGTTGGGAACAAAGCTTACCGGAAGACATGTCAAACTCGAACTCTATCCCTTCTCTTTTAAAGAACTGATAATCTCAAAGGGCATTGAAACCGAAAAGGAGTTTTATCTTACAGAGGAAAGGGCAAGGATAAAAAGAGAATTCAGTAAGTATCTTGAAAATGGCGGCATTCCGGAGTACTATAAATACGGAAATAAAGACATAATCAGGAACCTCTATGATAATATCCTGTACAGGGATATAATCGTAAGGTATGGGGTTAAGGACGAAAATGCGATAAGATCTCTTGCATACTATTTGATAACTAACCCCGGAACTGAGCTAAGTTACAACAGGTTAAAAAACGTCCTGGGCATCGGCAGCCAGACCACAGTGAAAAATTACATAGATCATCTGGAAAACTCTTATCTGATCTTTACGATCAATGCTTTTGATTACTCTCTTAAAAAACAGATATATTCAAAGAAGAAAGTCTATGTCATAGATACAGGACTGATGAACATTCTTGCCTTTAAATTCTCAAAGGATACAGGTAAGATACTTGAGAATATTGTATTCCTTGAACTGAAAAACAGGGGTCATGATATCTATTACCACGTGGATAAGAATGAGTGTGATCTCATACTGATGGAGAAGGGTCATATCATAAAAGCAATACAGGTAACTCAGAGAATGGAAAGATCAAATGAAAAAAGAGAGATCTCTGGACTTCTGGAAGCTATGGAAAAGTACGGGCTGAAAGAAGGTCTCATACTCACGGAAGATACGCAGGACACACTTGAAATAGATGGCAGGATAATAAGCGTGAGGCCTGTATGGAAATGGTTGCTTGAATGAACTTTGTTGGGTTTGGGGATGAGGCCGAAGACGGCTTTACTGGATCGGGATACTGAGCTATCCGGGACCATTGTCTCCTCTGAATAAGGATGA
>PXAV01000170.1 GCA_003565715.1 Methanosarcinaceae archaeon | reverse complement strand
CAGCAACCTTTCATTGATAATCATATCATCTTTATCTGCATGCACAGGTTCTGCAAATTCATGGTCACCGACGTATGCATAAAACACGGTCTCAAAGTTTCGGTATTCGTGTTGAATCTCATGCACATCATCGTGTAGCTGGTTTATATGATCAGCATGTGACTGCGGTTTTATGTCATATAGTACATGTGCAGGCCCGCCAAGTTCAATTATAAGTGCTTTGATATTATCAAGTTCTACCTTTGCTGCGTTATATTCTCCATCATCTATATAGTGCCTTATATCATGTGCTGACCGGTCTATACTGTGAGCAAGCTGATTGGCCTCTTTGGCTGCATCCCGAACATCAGCTGAAAGTGATTCATCATCAGCTATGTGCTCGGACTTATCGTGAATGTTCTGAGCGATGGCTCTTATCTCATTTCTTGCGTCCAGGAACTCACCGGTCATTCCATGTTCTTCTTCATGTGAATGTGATGATGCCGGTGCACAGAGAGCTATCATCAAAAAGCATAATATTGCAAGTATCTTTATTTTCATTTTCATAGATATTCACCTCTATAACCATTTAATAATCTTTGATTTTCATATACCCCAAATTTATTGACGTATAAAAAAACTGATACGATACTACCCATGTTTTATGAAACACTTATCGTTTAAAAGCTTAATGCTGTTGAATTATTTCATGGCTATTTTATGAAAAAGCGTGAAATTGGCTTGAAATATACATTTTTATTTTTATTTCTATGATATTTTATATTGATCTATAACATTTTGCTTTTACTCAATCTTACCATATACAACAAAATCAACTTGCATCATCATAATTCGCCAGAATAACGTGTTTATATGAATCTATAGCAAATTTGGTATGCATTCAAATTAACGAGTATAATATAGTATCTGACTTTGTATAAGTGAACTACTCCTCCCTAATCACCTTACGGTGCTTGGAGGAAGGAGATTTCCCGCTCCATAAGTTAAAACAATCAGGCTGCATAGTTGCACCTGATTTTATTATTAAGATTTTAATAGAACAATGGATAAGAATTTGTGATCGGGTCATCCAATCATTATAAATAATATCATTTCAACTATCGAGGTACTTGTGTAATGGTGTATAGCATCACATTCATCAGGGGTAAAAACGTAAATGAATAAAAAGTTGCTTGATGTACTTTGCATGTCAGAGAAGAGAAAACAAGTATTTTTGTTACTTGGTAAGGGAGCAAAGGAGACTGATTATCTTTTAAATTCCATTGGTACTACAAGACAGGCATTACTTCCCCAGTTAAAGATAATGGAAGAACATTGCCTTATTGAGCACTATGATGATACCTACAAACTAACAACCATAGGAAAAGTTGTATTTGATAAGGTATACAGCTTTTTGAGTACTGTTGATTTTCTGGACTATAATATTGAATACTGGGGAAGACACAAACTGGACCCCATACCACCCAACCTTTTAAAGTATATTTGCAAGCTTGGAAAAAGCGAATTGTTCAAACCTCATATAACAGAACTTTTTGAGATCAATAAAGAGTTCCATGAGGCAACTAAAAGGTCCAGGGATCATTATGTTATAACCACATTCATGCACCCGAACTTTTTGGAGTTGAGTGAGGACCTTATCAAAAACCACGTCAATATTCATTTTATCATAAGTCAGAAACTTTTTGAAAAATTAGTGAGCGAAAGAAATGATGATTTTAGAAAGCTACTGCAAAATGAGTTGGTTAATGTCTTTGTTTGCTCTAAAAAGATAGATTTTCAGTTCGTTTCTATCAATTATCGTTTTGTAATGCTGGCTTTAGTTAGAAACAACGGGGAAGTTGACAGTAACTATCTTATGTGCCAGGGTGAGAATGCTATTGTATGGGGAAAGGATCTGTTCAACTACTATAAGAAGGACTCAGAAATATTAAGCAGTATATAAATACAGAAAAATAATAGTCTGTCCAGTACCCAAAAACAATGACATTTATTTGCTTTGTATGATCTTCTTAGTATGAAAAAAGAAGAATGGTTAAGTATACAAACCATCCTTCTTTTTAGGGCCTGTACATTCTCTCCATTTAGTACAATTGATCCGGTCCTATCCAACCGATAAGCCACACCTTATGAAAACCCCCGCTTTCAAATTCAGCAACCAAAGTATCCTCTGATCACATTCTTTTAGATGTTCTTTTTTGTATAAAGTAATAACTCATGTGATTTTCCTATACCTATGCGATTTATCATGTTGGTATCATGTTGGAGTAAGAAGATCACCGTTACTAAACTCGCATTAAATTAAAGATCTAATGGGAGTTCCATTTTTTTAAAATGGAACAGGTGGATGAATTACGACTAACGGGGTGTAGGGGTAGAGAAAGCCCACTACTTTAGTGGTGTGATGAATCGTACCCCACCTCTTAGTTAATCACAGATGTTATATAGCTGTCAGACATATAATACATTATTATGGCAACCGAACGATGGAAGCATAGCAATACAACAGTGTATAATATTGGTTTTCATCTAATATGGTGTCCTAAATATAGACGTAATGTTTTAGAAAATGAGATTGAAGCACGTTTAAAGGAACTTCTTCGTGATAAAGCAGAGGAAATCGGAGTAACCATAGAAAAAATGGAAGTAATGCATGACCACGTTCATTTATTCGTGAAAGCAACCCCTACAATGAGTCCTCATTGGATTGTTCAACAATTGAAGGGTTATACATCTCGTATTCTAAGACAGGAATATTCAGAATTGAGAACCAGACTACCGACATTGTGGACTCGAAGCTACTACTGTGAATCTGTTGGTCATATTTCAGAAGCAACAATTAAAAAATATATTGAGGAACAGAAAAACAAATGATACTCACATACAAGATCAAACATCATCGAGATTATTCCGATGAACTAAAGAGGGCTAAACATGTAGCCCAATATGTATTAGAGCAT
>PXAV01000027.1 GCA_003565715.1 Methanosarcinaceae archaeon | reverse complement strand
TGTTCACGAAAAACTCTATAAAACAGGAAGTTCAAAAAAGATAGACCTGCAGGAATACACACAAAGACTAATAAAAGACATAATGGATGCATACCCAATGATAAAAGGACATGTAAAGGTCAGATCTGCATCAGAGAAAATACATCTCTCAATAGATACAATACTTCCACTGGGTATGATAATAAATGAACTTGTGTCCAATGCACTCAAGTACGCTTTCCCGGATGATAAAAACGGTGAGATCAATGTGATCATACAAAGGAAGGATAAAGATATATTACTCCAGGTAAGAGACAATGGTATTGGTCTTCCGGATAATATTGATATAGACAATAGTGACTCACTTGGATTGAAACTTATAAGTATCCTTGTGGAACAGATCAACGGAACAATTAAAGTAGAAAACGAGCATGGTACCGTCTTTAGCATTTTGTTCGGCATTGATGGTCCCTATTAAAGGTGTTACAAATGGGAAAGACAAAGGTCTTAGTTGTTGAAGATGAGAATATAGTGGCCCTTGAAATAAAAAGCAGGCTACAGAAGTTAGGCTACATTGTACCCAGTGTAGCTTCAACAGGTGAGGAAGCCATAAGTAAAGCAGAAGCTTTTTCACCAGATCTCATACTGATGGATATCATGCTTAAAGGAAATATTGATGGAGTGGAAGCATCAAGAAGGATCCGTGATAAGATGGATATCCCTATTATCTATCTTACAGCATATGCTGATGGAGAAACCCTTCAACGGGCAAAAGTGACAACACCATATGGTTACATATTAAAGCCATTTGAAGAGAACGATCTGCGAACAACCGTAGAGATAGCATTGTACAATCATCAACTTCTTAAAGGTCAGAGAAAGGAAGATATATGAAGCTTTCAGAGAAGCTATATGAAAAATATTAAATTTTTATAAACTTTGTACAGGTCTCTGGAAGTTATTTTCCATATCATATTTTCCATATCATATTTTAAATAGATTTTTTTAAATGCATCACATAAATAGAAGTCTATCACTCAATGTCTGATGTAAAGATGTAAACATTATACATTTAATGATGAAAAAGTTCTATATAGAAAGATATTCAAACCATAAGAGTCTGTCCTCAATAACAAATGCTACCAAAAACAAATATATCAAACAATAGCGTAGCAGACCAATAATAAAGTATAGGAAAGGTAGGAAATAATGACCATCAATAACAAAGATCACAACTGGATACTGGCGTACCTGGGATTCTAGGATTTGATAGGAAAAAAGGAATTATCCAGGAGCTTTCAGCATGGAAAAAAAACCACTTGATACACTTATTAGTAAAAACGGTCTCTGGGTGTCACGTAATGGATACCTGCACAGTATCAGAGGATGTGAGACGTCCCAAAAGTACATAAGAATCGAAATGGACTGTGGCGAGGTTATCATCGTACGCAACTCAAAATCAAGCAGATCCGCAAGACTGTTGAGAAACCATAAATTCAAAAAAGCCTGTAAAAAATGTCGTCTTTCTGAAGACAGGATAAATGAATTCTCAAAAAGGATTACCAGAAAAGACGATGCAGAGGTCAGGATAATACGCTCTTTCAGGCTTGACAAAGAAAAACCTGCTATCAAAAGTTTATCCGCAGATCAGGGGACACCTGAAAAAAAATCAGAACATGTCCCTGTCATGAAAGATACGGAAAATACCCCTCCAGTGCATGCAGATAAAATTGCAAAAAAACAAAAGGAACAGGGTCAGAAAATAAAACAAAAGAAAGGTCCAGAAAACTCTAAAACTTCTGGAGGAACACCCCAATCCCAGAAAAAGTTGAAGAAGGTCGAGTTCACACCTGTTCAAAAAACAAGAATACTATCACTGCTTGGACCCTCAGAGATGATATCATTCTCAAAGGAAAAGCGTTCCTTTGCAGAACTTGAATCCACACTTGTAACAAAGCGGAAAAAAGATATACGTGAAATGTACGAGAACAGCCGGGAGAACCTACTCGGTAAACTTGAAAGGCATATAACCGAGTTCTTTGTAGACATGGGTTTTTTGGAAGTGAGATCGCCCATCCTAATACCCTTTGAATATATGGAAAGGATGGGAGTAGGCGAAGATAAGAAGCTTTCAGAACAAATATTTCGGGTTGGGGAGAACATGTGCCTAAGACCCATGCTTGCCCCCGGGCTTTACAACCACCTGAGGAAATTTGATAACTTGTTGCCAGATCCTATTAGGATCTTTGAGATAGGTCCATGCTATCGCATGGAATCTGAGGGCAACAACCACCTTGAAGAGTTCACAATGCTCAATTTCTGTCAGATGGGGTCCAGATGTACCAGAAATGAGCTGGAGTTCATAATAGGAGAATTCCTTGATTTTTTGGGTATAGAATATGAGATAATCGCAGATAGCTGCATGGTATATGGGGACACAATCGATGTAATGCATAAAAATATGGAACTGTCATCAGCAGTCGTGGGCCCTATACCAATGGACATGGACTGGGGAATAAACAAGCCATGGATAGGAGCCGGTTTTGGACTTGAGAGATTACTTAAGGCCAAACATGACTTCAAGAACATCAAACGTGCATCCAGGTCAGAGTCCTACTATAACGGGATAAGCATTAACCTGTGAGGTATGACAATGATACAAGATATGGAAGAAAGAGAGCTTAAAGGCCTTGCACAGGAGATAATAAAAGGTAATGAACTTACAGATGATGACATAAAAGAGCTTCTCTACCTGAGCAGTGACAATGATATCTATAAGCTGAATTACATTGCAAGGGAAATAAGAGAGCATTTTTTTGGTAAAAAGGTATTCCTCTACAGTTTTGTTTACTTCTCTACCTACTGTAAGAACAATTGTACTTTCTGTTACTACAACAGATCAAACGATATTGATCGGTACCGTTTGGATAAGGAAGAGATCCTTAGCATCTGCAGGTCCATGAAGAACCAGAACATACATATGATAGATCTTACAATGGGAGAAGATCCTTATTTCCATAATAATCCTGAAAGATTGGTAGATATAGTCCAGCAGGTAAAAAAGGATACAGGGCTACCTGTAATGATCTCCCCAGGTGTCATGGACGATGATACACTTATCAGACTTCATGATAATGGAGCTGATTTCCTTGCACTTTACCAGGAAACCCATGATCCTGAGCTCTACAAAAATCTAAGAAAAGGACAATCATTTACAGCAAGAGCACATGCCAGGGAGTTTGCCAAAAAGATAGGTTACTGTGTTGAAGATGGCATACTCACGGGTGTTGGAAACGATATAGTGTCCACTATACAATCACTAAGAGGATTGCAGAGAAGCAAATCAGATATGGTTCGCGTGATGACATTTGTTCCCCAGGGTGGGACACCGCTTGAGAAAATGAAACAGGAATCAAGTTTCTCTGAAATTAAGATAATATCCATATTAAGGCTGATGTTCCCGGATAAACTAATACCAGCATCTCTTGATCTTGAAGGTATTGATGGGATGGTACATCGTCTCAATGCAGGTGCAAATGTGGTCACATCGATAATACCATGGGATTCATCACTGGAGGGTGTGGTCAATTATGACAGGAACCTGAAAGAAAGGGACAGGGACCCAAAAAGCGTGATTAGACGTCTTAGGTCCATAGGTATGGAACCAGCAAGCCAGGAGGATTTCAACAGGATAATATCCATGTCAAAAAAAAGGTCTTTAGAAGCAGCGGTGATATGAGCATGGGAAAGATATGTATCATCGGCGGTAAATTGCAGGGTTTTGAAGTTACATATCTTGCACATAAAGCAGATATTGATGTTCTACTTATTGACCGCAAGGAAAACCCATTTATAAGAAGCCTGGTGGATACATTCTGCTGTTTTGACATAATAGAGCATCCTGAAAAGCTTATAGATATATCAAAGCTTGTTGATGCAATTATTCCTGTTAATGAGAACCCTGTTACCATAGAGTTTTTAAATAACATAAAAAAAGAACTATCATGTCCGTTACTATTTGATTTTGGTGCTTACTTCATCAGCATGGACAAAAAACGTTCAAAAGACTACTTCCGATCCCTGGGTATCCTTGCACCCCAGGATAAGCCTGAAAAACCACCCTATTTTGTAAAACCTCCGTGTGATAGCAGCAGTGTTGGCACCTCCATAATATATAGTGACAGGGAACTGGAAGGACTGGACCCTTCAATGCTTATTGAGGAATATGTAAAAGGGAATATCATTTCCCTGGAAGTGGTCGGTGATGGCAGCAACTTTACAGTTGTAAAGGAAACCAGGATACATATTGATGATACCTACGATTGTCATATGGTGACACCCATAGGTATCTATCCCGGGTTCAGGAATATAAGTTATCAGCTTGCAAAGAACATCAGCCTTAAAGGAATAATGGATGTTGAGGCAATAGACAGCCCGGATGGGCTGAAGGTAATTGAGATAGATGCAAGATTCCCAAGTCAGACACCTACCGTTGTTTACCACTCAACTGGAATCAATATGGTGGAAATCCTACTGAAGGCTTTCTCAGAAGGGGTTACAGGGACAGAAGAGATATCTGATTCAGGATACTGTATCTATGAGCATTTGATGCAGATTGATGGGGACTTGATACCGGTTGGTGAGCATGTACTATCTCAGGGTGAAGAATATGCAGAGTTCTACATTTGTGAGGACTTTGAGATATTTGAATCCAGAGCTAAGGATCAAAACAGTGTTTTTACAGTTATAAGTCTTGGAGCCGATCCAGAGGAGGCTGAAAAAGTGAGAAGTAGGGCAATCCTGCATATAAAAGAGCTATCAGAATTAATAGAAAAGGGAGATCTAAATGGCACTTTTGACACCTGAAGACCTTGAAAATCTTTCATCCCAGCTTGAGCATAACAATGAGATCGTAAAAAGGGTCACAGGTCTTGATATCATGGACCTGTGCGAGGAACTCTACGGAGCACAGCCAAATTCAGAGAGAGTCGGTATCATACCTATAACTGCAGGTAACGGAATAATCAGTAATTTCACAGCATCCTTACTGTTCATAGTTAATTATTTCGGTTTTGAGGGATTCATAACAGAACATCCGGATGTTACAGGATACTATGAAGCTGTATCCCAGGGAGCTGACATTATAATGATGGCTGATGATCATATATTTACTGCGCATAACCTGCAAAAAGGGGCGATCGTTAGCAACCACGTGGCTACAGGAATTATATATGCAGATATTGCTTCAAGGTTCCTAGAAGCAAGTTCAAAGGACATACTTGTGATTTGTCTTGGCAGGGTAGGTTATGCAGGAGCATGCCACCTTGCTGAGAAGGGTTTTAATGTCTATGCATGTGATCCTAACAAAGGTTTTTTGCAAAAGGCTGTTGATGAACTTGGAATAAAAACCTATTGCAGTGATGACAGGAAAAAATTCTCAATGGTGTTTGAGGCCACACCTAATGCAGATACAATATCAGAAGGCATGATAGAGGAAAGATGCCTTGTTTCGACACCCGGCATACCTTGTGGTTTACCTCCTGAGATCGGAAAGAAGTATCGAGTGGACCTTGTAATGGAGCCTCTTGTGATAGGGGTTGCTTCTATGCTGTATTCTGTATTAAGGAAATGAGGAACGAAACAAAATAAAATACAAGTTTAAGGAGTGTTGAGAACATGTATGTGATTTCCCTGGACCTTGGAACCAGTGGTTTCAGGTCGCAACTTATAGATCTTGAAAAGAATGAAACAGTAAAGACCGTTATAACAATGGGTCACCCGCTTCCAGGTGGCAATGTCATGGACCACCTGGATTTTGCCATAAATACAGGAGCAGATGTTGCACACGGGCTCATTGTTGAAACAGTAAAAGAGATACTCAAAAGGTTTTATGTTAAGCCTGAAACGATCGTGAGAATAGCGGTCTGTGGTAATCCTATACAGCTCTCCCTGTTCCAGGACAT
This sequence comes from Methanosarcinaceae archaeon, assembly GCA_003565715.1. Lineage (GTDB taxonomy): Archaea > Halobacteriota > Methanosarcinia > Methanosarcinales > Methanosarcinaceae > Methanolobus. Next base: position 7,134 of record PXAV01000027.1, on the reverse strand, counting down.
CGAGATAAGGGACCTTGCATATGCCGGGGAGAACAAGCAGGCAGCCCTTGGTGTAAAGGATGTTAAAAGGGATGCCAGGGTATTCCCTGCAAAAGATATCTTCAAGGGAAACTTTGAGATGGAGAACTGTGAAATAATAGTTCCACCTGCCATAAAGCATGAAATAGGTGCAGATGCCCTTGCAATGATGCTTGAAACGGACTTTATCAACGAGACAGAACCATGTCTTGTCACTGACTATGGGACAAATGCAGAAATGGCACTCAAGATCGGCGAAAGGATAATAACTGCAAGTGCTGCAGCAGGCCCTGCTATCGAAGGTCAGGGTATTGATTGTGGGATGCTTGCCGGGCCAGGGGCTATAAGTGATGTGAACATCGAAGGTGATTACTGGAGACTTACTGTTCTTGACAAAGCACTGCACGGGGGAAAAGGTCCTCTTATCGATCCCATAACAGGCAAGATCATAGATAATGGAGACCTTGTGCCAAAAGGTATTACTGGGACAGGTGTGATTTCAACAATGGCACTGGCAATAAAACAGGGTATGATCAGAAAGCTTCCAAGCCTTCCCGGTGGGAAGCTTATACTTGGAGAAGGTATCGTTATCACAGATAAAGATGTTGAGGAGGTTGGCAAGGCCATCGGAGCTATCCGTGCAGCTCACATGACATTGCTTATTGAATCAGGACTGAAATATGAAGATTTAAAATATGCCTATATGTCCGGGGCCACTGGTACATATGTAGATGCTGAAAAGGCAAGACATATCGGTTCTGTCCCTGGTTTTGTGCCTGGGATAATCCAGTTTGGTAACACCTCCATAGGCCTTGCAAGAAAGATAGCCATAGATAAATCAAAGCTAGAAGATGTTATAGCTATTGCAAAGAAGATACAGGCAGATCATCTTATGATGGCTACAAGCGAAACTTTCAAAGACATATATTTATGTGAGCTTGCGACATGGCAACAAGGTATGCCGCGTGAAATGTACACCGAGATGCTTGATATGTACGGAATTACCGCATTTCCCCAGGACACAGAGAAAGTAAATATCGAAAAAAGGGTTTACAGGGATATCGATGATGTAGGCTACAAGGGTCTTGATATAGTCAAAGACATAGGTATCATACTTGAAGGGGTAGTAGAAAAATGCATACTATGCCACAAATGTGAAAATGAATGCCCTGAAGAAGCAGTTGTGATCGTAGAAAAAGATGGTAAAAGGCTTGCGAATATAGACAGTCAGCATTGTCTGGGTACCAGTTGCAGACGCTGTGTGACCATATGCCCTGAACAGACAATGAACCATAGTATATTAAAGATTAAAGGAAAGAAAATAAATTGAAGATATATTAAGTTGCAAGTAAAATGTGACTTTAACAATATAAAATAAACTGTAAGCTTGTTCATTGAACTTAAGGATCATTCATTGAACTTAAGGATGGTCGTTTTAAGGGAACTAAGATCTACCACAGGAACCTGGGCAGGAGTTGGTACAACATTTACCCTTTTCTGGAATTCCGTCTGATCCTGCCAGGTTCCTGAGTTTATAAGCAGGACGTTCTTGTACCATTCAACACCTACAGTGTGCACATGTCCACAGTGAAGTATATCAGGTACATCCCCGATAACAAAAAAATCCTTTTTTTCAGGAGCTATGGAGACCCGACTTCCATAAATAGGTGATAGATGCCTGAATTTTATCATTTCAAGCATTGCTTTTGTTGGATCATGGTAGGAAACACCTGGAACTAATGACACCAGGTCATCAATGGAGCGTCCATGATAAAGAAGTACTCTCACACCATCAAGATCAACAATTGCAGGATTACCAACAAATGTTACGTTCTTAGGAAAATAATCCCTTATACATTCGGATAACTTTGGCTGAGGTTCAGCCTGGCGGACAGCATCATGGTTGCCTGGAGAGACGATTACTGTTATATGTTCAGGTATCCTGGAAAAATACTCTGCTGCTTTCTTATATTGATCATATACATCAATTATCGAAAGCTCTTCCTCCTGACCAGGATAGATGCCAACACCATCAACCAAGTCACCTGCCACAAGAAGATATCTGATTTCTTTAGAAATAGCGGCAAGTACTTCATTATCAGTATCACCATTAAGGAAGTCCATAAATCTCTCCCACGGTTCTTCCAGAAATGTATTGCTCCCAACATGTATATCAGATGTCAGGATAGCCTTGCCATATGTGTCATTTTTCTTTATAGTACATGTTGGAAGATCAGGCAAAGTAAGTTTCTGTGCGATCATTAGATTGCCATCATTTGTTAGGTTACCTGTAAAACCTACGACCTCGTCCAGCACAAAATGACTCGCCTGTTCGTATAGCTCTTTATCCGCCATACGTATCAGAACCGAAAAAATACCGGTAGGATCTTCAACTTCGAGTATCTTGTGCCCGTTACTTGTGCTTTTGATATCAGATATCATTCCTATTATAGACACTTCACTAGATTCCCTGCTGCCACGATAATTAGTACCTTTGCCCTTTTTAAGGCTTTCAATAGGCCGTGCATTGATCCTTCCCCTTATTATATCACTTATTCTGCTATAGCGGTTCCTGAAGAACTGGACAAACTCCATGTATTCTCCCACACATGTTGAATTATCAGTTATATCAGAAAGTATAGAGACCGAATTCAAAGATTTACATACTGTTTTTTTGCTATATACTTCTGAACTTGTAACCTTGGATTGTGCATATATATCTTGACCTGAATGGACAGTAGCTTCTAAATGATCGATATTATCAGATATAGGGCTGGATGATGGATTATTATTAGTTGCTGTGTTGGCGACAGATTCAGCAGGTACAAAAGCAGAAAAGGTTTTTGATTTATGGCCACTATAAGTACTTTCAGCATTAAATCCATCAATATCTATGTGGCATACATCAACAACAATTATTGAAATGTCTATGTTCTTAAGTACATATGCAACAAGTTTCTCCGGGGAACAGTGAGAACATATAAATTCTACTGCTTCAGAAGTTATCTGGTAACCTTCTTCAATGAAAGTGCTAAGTACATCTATCTCATCCATAGTCATATAAGATCCGCATCAAAGTTTGAATATTCATGTATTTACTATAACTTATAATAAGTGGTAAACATAGTACCTAACGTAAACATTTTATTTTTGCAGATATATTCCTTTATTCCTGAATACATTCCTGCACTTGAGCTCAAAAAAGGTAAGACAATGAACCTAAAAGAAAATATTAAAACTTTCAGAGAAAGTAAGAACTTCTTTGTTTCACTCACCAGGGACATATTGACCGTTCTATTAGCTGTATTTATATTTGCATCGTTATCACAGGTAGTCTTTGGGATGTGGACACCCATGGTAGCTGTGGAATCTGGAAGCATGGAACCAAATATGAATATAGGTGATATAGTCTTTATTCAAAGCATTGACAGAACTCATATCATTACATCTCAAGAAGCACAGGGAAAATATATAGCTTTCAAAGAACATGGTGATGTTATACTATACAAACCATACGGGCAGGATGGCGTAACACCTATAATCCACAGGGCCATGTATTTTGTTGAAGAAGGAGAAGAAATGTGGACGGATGGGCCGGCTGCACCCCACAGTGGATACATAACCAAAGGAGATAACAAAGCAACAAATATGTACTACGACCAGCAGGGTCAGGTCAGCTATATGAGGCCTGTTAAAGAGGAATGGGTGATAGGTGTTGCACGTTACAGGATACCGTATATAGGTCATTTGCGCCTGATTATCCCAAGTTTTTGATATATATTATAAGTAAATAGTTAATACTTAACCATTCAACTACATCATAGATGTAGTTGTGTTGTGAGAACAGGTTTAAAAAACTCCAATGGTTTTAGCCTGTAATCTTCAAACAACACTCTTTTTGTGCTGTTTATAGGAACGCTTAGTACAATTTCTTTTGTACGACCATAACGGCCTTTACTTACAACAACTGCGTTGACTATTCCAAGCATGTCAAGTTCAGACATAAGATCGGTGACCCTTCGCTGTGTAAGAATATCCATATCAACATGAAGACATAACTGCCTGTATACATTATAGACTTCACCTGTGGTTACATTCTTGTATCCATTATTCCTCAACAGCATAACACTGTAAAGAGTAAGCTTTGATTGGGTTGGAAGCGTACGGACAACTTCAATAACACGGTCTACCTCTATCTTTTCCTGTGCACTTTTTACATGGTTTTCCTCTACATGTGGTTTGTTCTCTCTTTCTGCTATTTCACCGGCAACCCTTAGAAGGTCAAGGGCACGTCTTGCATCACCATGTTCCTGTGCAGCAAAAGCTGCACACAGAGGAATGACCATCTCATCAAGAGCATTTTTCTTATAAGCTATCTGAGCTCTCTCATACAATATATCACTTATCTGATCAGCATCATATGGTGGAAATATTATTTCCTCTTCTCCAAGAGAACTTTTAACCCTTGGATCAAGAAACTCAGTGAATTTGAGGTCATTTGAAACACCTATCATACTTACCTTTGCATGCTTAAGGTCACTGTTGATGCGCGAAAGATTGTAAAGAACATCGTCACCTTTTTTAATTAATTTATCAATTTCGTCCAGAATAATGATTATAACCTGTCTTTGATTATCAATTGTCTCTTTAAACTTAAAGAATACCTGATCAGTAGGCCAGCCTGTCATCGGAACATCTTCACCAAACTGTCGGGTAAGGTTTGCAAGAAGTCTGTATTGAGTATCTATTACCTCACAATTGAGATACACTACTTTACATGAAAGATCTAATGTCTCACCTTTTCTTTCAAGCTCTATCCCAACATGTCTTGTCACAGCAGTCTTACCTGTTCCAGTCTTCCCATAAATGAGTATATTAGAAGGTGTATCTCCTCTTAAAGCCGAAACAAGGATTGAAGCAAGTCCATTTATCTGATCATCCCGGTGAACAAGTGAATCAGGAGTATATGAATGTCTTAAAACTTCTTTGTTTTTGAAAATAGGTTCATTTTGAAGTAATTCCTGAAAAAGGCCATCCAATGATTTGCTTTGCATTAATATTTCACCCAATCCTAACCTCATTGTGAAAGTATAATAATAATCTGTTAAAAACATCAGTAAAATCAATTCGTTGTCATTGGTTAAGTTAGACAAGAACTTATGGTCGTTAAAATCATAAGCTTGAATTGAAGGTATGTTCCAATCGATACAATGGAAGTTAGGGTTATTAATGTTTATGGTGAAGACCCCTTTGTTTCAACTGGAAAGAAGAAAAAAAGAAAAATAATGTCAAAACAAGTATCTATTGACATTGTTATATGTGGATTTTAAAGTTACTCAAAAAAGTTGCTACGATATTAACTTCTCCTGGAAGGAGACCCCTCTGTTTCAAGTGGAGAGTTTATAAAACACAGAGACCCTAATATTTCAACTGGAGTACAGAAAAAAGATAGAAATATCTTTTTTTAAAATTTCGAAAAAAAATAGTTGTGAGCCTATTTCTTTAATACTATAAATAATTATCTAACTCCCACCACAATTAAGCTCTTAATACAAATAATTAAAAACACAGTTAAACATTTCCAGTTGAAGCAATGGGGTTGGTCTCCAAAGAAATACAAAATAATTTTTTAACAAGTTCCATTTGAAACAATGGGGTTTCTCTTTAACACATAACTTATTATTAAAACTATTTAAAATAGTTAAGACCTTAAAAATTTAAGTCTTATTCGTGGTACAAAATTATTTAAAACACTTCTTTAATTCATATAACAAATGAACGAAAATGGTCTTCATGAAAGTATAATCTTTTCTACTTTAGCACAATTTAAGAAAAGTGACACCAATTATGACAAAGTTCTTAGTTCTATGTGTACTGTACCTCACAAAGCAGCAATCGATGCTCATATGCTTTTCATAGAATCAAATATAGGTGATCCAGGCCTTTTTAGGGGAACCTGGGAACTTGAAGGCAAAATTATAAACTCTTTAGCTGAACTAATGAATCATCCCTTTCCTTCAGGTTACATGACATCAGGTGGTACCGAGTCTAATATCCAGGCGATACGTGCAATGAGAAATAGTTTTTACAAAGAATCAGGAAAACAAAGATTATTTAGACCAAATCTTGTTGTACCAGAGTCTGCACATTTTTCTTTTGATAAGATATCTGATATCCTTGATGTAGAATTAAGAAAAGCTTCTCTTGATGATGAATACAGGGTTTCATCTGAGTCTGTAAAAAGCTTGATAGATCAGAATACAATAGGTCTTGTTGCAATTGCTGGATCTACTGAGTTTGGTCAGGTTGATCCTGTAGCAGAATTATCAGAAATAGCATTAAAAAATAAACTCTTCCTTCATGTGGATGCAGCTTTTGGAGGCTTTGTTCTCCCGTTTCTTGATACGTCTTTTGATTATGATTTCAAACTTAGAGGTGTTACATCGATGTCTATAGATCCTCATAAGATGGGTATGAGTACAATACCATCAGGTGTCCTTCTTTTTAGAGATCCACAACAGTTAAATGTTCTCAAGATAGATACCCCATATCTTTCTGTTCCAACACAATATACTCTTACCGGTACAAGGAGTGGGGCTGCTATAGCTGCCACCTATGCAGTCATGTGTTTTCTTGGCAGGGAAGGATACAGGAAAATCGTTTCAGATTGTATGCAAAACACTTCTTACTTAATTAAAAAACTTAACTCAATAGATGTGCAGCCGGTAATCAGACCTGTTACAAATGTTGTTGCACTTAAGGTGAAAAATCCAGATCTTGTGCGAGTCAGATTGTTGGTGGAGTATAGATGGAAAGTTTCAATCATACAGAATCCAAATTCATTAAGACTTGTTATCATGCCCCATGTTAATACTGAAATGCTTGATCAGTTTGTTGACGACCTTGCTACGGTCCTTGCTACAATATGATATCCTGTGCAATTAACAAGTTAGGATAAAGCATCATGAGGAGATGAGGCTTGATGACACCTGGCCTTGAAACTTGTAAGACGTGTGTTCATCTTGCCTGTCGTACCTAAAAGTAGGTCTTTAGTAAATATACTCTTTATCCAAGTGGGGTGAAAGTATTCTTTAATCTCTTTTTCCTCTTTCTTTA
>PXAV01000130.1 GCA_003565715.1 Methanosarcinaceae archaeon | reverse complement strand
CCATGAGGTTGATGATGCAAAGTTGATCTCGAAAAAAAAGGACCTCCCCATAACAACACTTGTAGCTATTGAGAACGATGATCTGATGGTCCTGGACCCGGATACATATGAAACAGTGACCATTAAAAAACCTCCCATATTCAACGCAGAAGCTGGAATGGAGATATTGGTCGTAAAGACTGAAAAAGGCATATTTGCTTTAATGGATAAAAATTAACATCTGGGGATTGCTTTTGAAAAACATATTGGTGATAGGTTTTAGCACCCGCAATATAGTTTGTTCCGGTAAGAGGGCTGGATATAAAATGTACTCGCTGGATACTTTTTGCGATCATGATCTTGTTCAGTGTTCTGCAGGTGCAAAAAGACTGGAGGATTCAAATGCTTTTGATAGCAGGGTCTATGAGATTGAAAAACTAAGAGAGCTAATTGAAAGTTTTAATGTTGATTTTGATGCTATAATACCCGGTTCTGGTTTTGAGATGTGTGAGCTTGAAAGGCTGCCTTACAGGTTCCTTGGAAATGATATAGAAATAATAAGGAATGTCTCAGATAAATATATGTTTTCAATGATGATGAAAAAAATGAATATTGCACATCCTTCAACAGTTCTGCTCTCTGACATTGCTAAGCTTAAGATGCCGGCGATCATCAAGCCCATGTACTCAGGAGGAGGCGTATTTAACATAAGGATAGATACTGAATCGGATATGAAAAAGATTTTATTCGAATCATTAGGCAATATTTACCCCTTCACAGAGGATAAGCTGATAGCCCAGGAGTATGTTGCCGGCATACCAGTAAGTGTCTCTGTAATAGCAACAAAAGAAAAAGCAGTCGCTATTGCAATTAATGAACAACTTACAGGAATACCTTCACTTACAGAAAAGCCTTTTGCATACTGTGGTAATATCACTCCCTTTGATACATCCTATGACTGGGAAATAAAAAGGGTGGCTGAAGAACTTGTGTTGGGGCTTGGTATCATAGGATCTGTAGGAGTGGATCTGATAATAAGTGATTATGGACCCGTTATCATTGAAGTGAATGCACGCTTGCAAGGAAGTCTTGACACCGTAGAGATGTTCACTGGGATAAACATACTGGATGCACATGTAAAAGCTTTCAATGGAGACATTGATATAAGCACAAAGATGCACATAAATTGCAAAAAGGAATATTCCGGACGTGCTATAATCTATGCCCAGAAAGATGTTTTTGTAACAGATGCCATTCAGAAAAAGATTATGGAAAAGAATGTGCGCGATATCCCGCCTGTAGGATACATTATAGGCAGGGGAGAGCCGGTTGTGTCACTAATTGGTACAGGTGATGAAAGGGATGAACTTTTACGCAGTATAGATCAAAGCGTCATGTTTATACGTGATTCATTGAATCTATCGACCCCCTGATAGAGAACCTGGAAACAAGTATAAAAGTACATGGCATAAGACTATGTTTGCAAGCAAAGGTTAATATTAAGTGACATTGCATTAAACATGCACATCGTGAGGTGAAATTTTTTGATAGATTTGAATGATCTGGTTGTCAGAGGATATCTCGTTCGTCTGGTTGGTGAAGAAGGATTGCAGATGATAGAGAACATGCCCGAGGGAGAAGTTACCGATGAGCAAATTGCAGAAGCCACTGGTATATTGTTGAATATAGTCAGAAGAACCCTTTTCATCCTTAATGAGAATAAACTAGCTGTTTGCAGACGCGAGCGTGATTCCAGTAGCGGATGGCTTACATACCTTTGGACTCTCGATATGACAGACATAGAACCACAACTTGTTAAAGAAAAGAAGAGGCTTGTCAAGAACCTTAAAACGCGGTTGAGCTTTGAGGAGGAGAATGTATTCTATGCCTGCCCGGATGGCTGTATTCGCATGAATTTCAATGAGGCCACTGAATGTGAATTCCTGTGTCCTGACTGTGGAGAGGATATGATGTATGAGGACAATAGTGAATTTATCGGTAAAATAGAGAAGAGACTTGCCTTCCTTGACAAAGAATTATAAGATGCTGAACCGTGAGGACGCCCTTAGTATCCTGAAGGATTCCGGTTGTAGTGAAGAGGTCATTGAACATTGTATAACAGTGGCTGACCTGGCTCTTGAGATAGCCATGTTTTTAAAATCTTCAGGAAAGGAGCCTGATTTCCAGCTTGTTGAACTTGGAGCTATATTGCATGATATTGGAAGAGCAATATCTCATGATATAGATCATGCTTTTGTGGGTGCTAAAATAGCAACTGATAAGGGTATCCATCCCAAGATACGGGAGATCATAAAGCGCCATATAGGAGCAGGTCTCACAAGAGAGAAAGCAAGGATATTAGGTCTTCCTGAAGATGATTATATGCCAAATACACTTGAGCAGAAAATTGTGGCCCATGCAGACAATCTGGTGATGGGTAGAGAAAGGGTAGCTATAGAGAAAAGTATAGATAAAATGAAGAAAAAGGGTATTGATGACAAAGACATTGAACGCGTAAGGACGCTTGCTAAAGAAATAGGATTTGAATGAGCAAGGGATAGCTATATATATGTAAATTACTTATGTGGTACTATATGCATTAGATGCATAGCACATTTTTCATATTGATTTTCTCATTTTTGCTATGAGGTATAATTAATGGTCAATGACAAATACTTAAAAGGTACAACCACTGTAGGTATAGTTTGCAATGACGGTGTGGTTCTTGCAACCGAGCAGCGTGCAACAATGGGGAATTTCATTGCAAGTAAAACTGCAAAGAAGATCTATCAGATAGATGATCTTGTAGCCATGACCACAGCAGGATCGGTAGGGGATGCACAGCAGATAGTGAGGATAATAAGTGTTGAATCAAAACTGTACAAAATGAGGCGTAAGGAATCCATGACCATAAAAGGCCTTACAACACTGCTTTCCAATATGCTGAGCGGACAAAGATACTATCCATTAATGGTACAGCTCCTTGTAGGAGGACATGATAAGAAT
>PXAV01000040.1 GCA_003565715.1 Methanosarcinaceae archaeon | reverse complement strand
GCTGTGGTCTGGTTTTAGACCGTGACCACAATGCCGCTATCAACATTCTCAGATTGGGATTGCAATCTGTCGGTATCGAATCCGTAGAAGCCCACGGTCTTTAGACGTGGGAGCAGTCACGCTCCACTTATAAAAAAAGCCGTTTACGAATGATAGTTTGCAAGAACTGTACACATTAGAGTGTTTTTGTTATCTATTATTTAGAGTAATATGAAAAATAATATATTCTGTGACCTTATTCCTCTTTTATATGACCTACAAGATAAACGCCGGTGTTTCAAAAAAAAAGTACATATTAGGTAGTCCAGGTAGTGAAGTTCTTCTATATCTTGGAAGATATCTGGCCCGTGACCGGTCATCAGGTTCTCATGTTTATCTGAATGTCAACAAACCACACGCCATATTCCTAGGAGGAAAAAGAGGTTATGGTAAGTCTTATACTATGTCTCTGCTTATGTAGGAACTTATGTTACTTCCGGATGATGTCAGATGTGACCTCTCCTCTGTTGTTATCGATACCATGGGGATATTCTGGACGCTTGGCAGAAAAAACGAATTGCAAAAACAGCTTATGGATGAATGGGAACTTAACCCCAGGGGATTTGATATCGATGTTTTCGTACCTTCTGAAAGTCTTGAGAAATATCAAAAACGGAACATAAAGGTAAAACCTTTGTCTGTGCCCGTTGGCAGTGTAGATGGATACAAATGGTGTGAACTGTTTGGTATTGATATCATCTCTTCACCAGGCGTTCTGATCATAAGGGCCATTGAGGGTATGAAAAACAGACCTGCTTTTTCATTTGATGAGATAATTGATGAGGTAAAGACAGATGAGCTCTCTGATACTCTGGCAAAGGGCGCGGTTGTAAACCTTTTCATGACAGCTGCTTCATGGGGTATATTTGCAAAAGAAAGTGAAGGCATTGATGAGATCGTCAGGGGAGGTTCTATTTCTGTAATTGATGTGAGCACAGTTAAAAGTGACGTTGTAAGGTCTGCAGTTGTTAGCTATATTGCCAGTAATATCTATCATATGAGGATCGAAGCCCGTCGTTCATATGAGAGGAGACTTATGGGGGATATGGATGTTGCAAAAGGTATACCTATGGTCTGGCTCTTTATCGATGAGGCACAGAAGTTCCTTCCATCAAATGGTAAAACCCTTGCAACGGATATCCTGCTTAACGAATGGCTTAAACAGGGACGTCAGCCAGGTCTTTCCCTTGTAATGGCAACACAGCGCCCGTCTTCTATACACCAAGATGTTCTCTCACAGTCAGACATCGTTATGTGCCACAGGTTGACATCAAGGGAGGACATAGAAGCTCTTGAATCCGTTAGGCCGACATACATGAGGGACAACTTTGCTGATGCTATTATGAAAATGGGCTCTGAAAAGGGAGTGGCACTTGTTATTGATGATAATACAGAAGCTGTTCATCTTATTAGGCTACGACCTCGTCTTAGTTGGCATGGTGGAGATGATCCAGCGATTATATGTAGATGAAGAACTCGGTTTTTTTTAGAAAACCTGTTACTTCTTATAATACAAACATAATTAGCCATTTTTGCATAATTTTAGAAAAAAGTATATATTGCTACAAATGATATACTATACTTTGATATGGCCATGTATACATATAACGGACATGTTTAATGAACATATTTCAGATGTATCTAAAAAAAAGGTAGGCTACAGGAAACTATTTTCAGTAAAAGTTTACAGTTCAGGATACAAAGCTTATACTGTATCTTTCGTTTTTTCACTAGCCTGTGAAACGAATTAAGAAATAATTGATTTTTAATAAGTGGTTTGATGGAATCATATGAAGGCAGACAACAAGAAATTGTAGATAGAATAGAATCTGAAGAAACTGTTACATTATGGCACAATTGGGAATGGCAATTAAGACACTCAGTCAATGATATTGATACATTTCAAAGGCTGCTGGGCGTAAAATTTGATGAAGAAGAAAGGGAAGAAATTGAAAAGACACTAGATAAGTTCCCTTTGTCCATTACACCTTACTATCTTTCATTGATAGAAGCAGAGGATTTCAGGAACGATCCAATATTTATGCAATCTTTCCCCTCCCCTCATGAGCTGATGGTGGCTGTGGATGACATGGAAGACCCTCTAAGCGAGGATCACGATAGTCCGGTAGCGGGAATAACCCACAGGTATCCTGATAGAGTCTTATTCCACATAAGCAATGTATGTTCTATGTATTGCAGGCATTGTACTAGAAAAAGAAAGGTAGGCGATATAGATTCCATTCCAGTTAAATCTGATGTTCTCAGAGGTATCGATTACATAGCAAATAATCCACAGGTCAGGGATGTTCTTCTCTCAGGTGGTGATCCTTTCATGCTATCTGATGAATATCTGGACTGGATCCTTACAGAACTAAGGTCCATTCCACATGTGGAAGTTATAAGGATTGGAAGCAGAATGCCTGTTGTTCTTCCTTACCGTATCACTAATGGCCTTGTGGAGGTACTTAAAAAACATCATCCTATATGGGTGAATACTCATTTCAATCATCCTCGTGAGGTTACGGCTTCCTCAAAAGCAGCACTGAAAAAACTTGCAGACGCAGGAATACCCCTGGGAAACCAGACAGTATTGCTTGCCGGTGTAAACGATTGCTACAGGATACTGAAAAAGCTTTTCCATATGCTTGTGCAGAACAGGGTAAGACCATATTATCTCTATCAGTGTGACCTTTCAGAAGGGCTTACACATTTTAGGACCTCTGTGGGTAAAGGCATAGAGATCATGGAGCATCTCATTGGCCATACCAGCGGTTTTGCAGTCCCTTCATATGTGATAGATGCACCTGGTGGCGGTGGAAAGATCCCGGTGATGCCCAATTATCTGATATCATGGTCAACAAACAAGGTTATCCTGAGAAACTATGAAGGTGTTATAACCTCGTATAAGGAACCAGATTCATATGAGCCAATCTACTGCGATCGCAAATGTGATGACTGCAAGTTACAGCTTAAGCTTGATGAGGCAGAGGAGTTCCGCTCAGTTGGAATTGCCAGGCTGCTATCTGACTTTGATAAGGACCTAAGTCTCATACCTGAAGATACCGACCGTATGGAGAGAAGGAACGTTGAGTGATAGTGTCATAGAAGTATCAGGCTCAGTTATCCAACACGGTCCTTTCAACGACCGTGTCTACCTTATGAAAGCAGGCCTGGATAATATCAGCCAGCTACCTTCGATGCTTGAGGAAATTGTACAAAAGTATGGTTACTCTAAGATATTTTCCAAGATACCGGCATTTGCAAAAAAAACATTTGTTCAGAGCGGGCACATTGAAGAAGCAAGGATTCCGGGATTCTTCAAGGGAGAAGAAGCGGCCGTTTTTATGGCAAAGTATCTTTCCAATGAGCGTATGGAAGAAAAGAATGCTCAGGAAAGATCAAATGTTCTTGAAGTTGCCCTTTCAAAGTCCGGAAAGAGTAAAGATATAATTCTCGCAGACGATGAAGAATTTACTGTGTGCAGCAAAGGGGATGCCACTGAAATGGCCAGATTATATGCTCAGGTTTTTCCAAGTTATCCGTTCCCTATACAGGATGCACGATATCTGGTAAATACAATGTCTGAGGATTTTGTCTATTTCGGTATTCGAAAACGAGGGGATCTTGTAGCAGTTTCTTCATGTGAGATGGATGTTTTGAACCTTAATGTTGAAATGACCGATTTTGCGACATTACCTGATTCAAGGGGGAAAGGATACTCATATCTCTTGCTTGGAGAAATGGAGAAAAATATGCGTAGTAGGGGCATTCTGACTTCCTATACCATAGCAAGGGCGATTTCGTATGGTATAAACACCATATTTTCACGCAGGTCCTATACTTATGGTGGAACACTGTTGAACAATACTAATATCTCGGGTGGTATAGAGAGTATGAATATCTGGTATAAAACTCTTTAATCATATCTGATCATATATGATCTGGTATGTACTGTCCTGCTATATACTGTTCCTGATGCATTTGGTTATTATATCCACATTATAGTTGCGCACCAACACCTCATGGAGAAGAAGATTGTTTATGAGGTCACTTACTTGTTCCTTTTTGTCAAAAAGGCCAAATGTCTTTATGGAATACTGGCCAGTTGTCCGGTATGTCTTTATGGGTTTATCGGAATCCATGGGCCAGTTTATACTATAAGTGGTATTTTTTAGTTCAATCCCAGGGTTTAATATTGCAAATGTATTCTTTCCGAATTTTTTAGAATTCATCAGTAATATGTAATTAATTATATATCCTTCCTCTTCCATCTTATCAAGCCTGTGTATGATCTCATTCTCACTAAGTCCTACCTTCTTTGCTACCTTTGATATAGGGGCTCTGGCTGCGTTATGCAGTATTGTAAGTATTATAGCAACATTTTTGCTGAGCATATATTTTCAATTCAGATTGCTTTTTATTGATTATTTCTGCTATTTGGTAAACTTTTCACATACAGGACTTGTGTAAAGGGTAGCACTAACATTTTATCTGCTGCAATCTGGTGCCAGTAGTATTATTTACTATGATGATGTCTAGATTATAAATTCGACTTTAGTAATTATATATACAAACGATTCTATCTGGTGAAAATATGAAAGGAAGAGTCTGGAAATTCGGAGACGACGTTGATACGGACGCAGTTATCCCGGGAAGGTATCTTATTATGAACACTCCCGCAGAGCTTGCAAAACATGCTTTTGAAGGTGTAAGGCCTGAGTTTGCAAAAGAGGTTAGCGAGGGGGATATCATTGTTGCTGGCAATAATTTTGGATGTGGTTCTTCCAGGGAACATGCTCCAATTGCTCTTAAAGGTACCATGATAAGCTGTGTGATAGCTAGATCATTTGCACGTATATTTTTCAGGAACTCTATCAATATTGGTGTTGCATTGCTTGAATGCCCGGACACCGACAGGATAGAGGATGAAGATGAGCTTCAGGTTGATCTTGCTTCAGGCGTAATCACTAATCTCACAAAGAATGAGAAGTATCAGGCAACTCCACTACCTGACTTTGTCAGGGGCATCATGGATGCAGGTGGTCTGATAGAATATACAAGACAGACGATCTGATAATGGCAGTATAGTGCGGAGTTATCAGGTAACAATGGATACTAATTAAATATATTTATAATAGGAGTTATCATGACACAGTATAAAATACCAGTTATACCAGGAGATGGTATAGGACCTGAGATCATTGCCCAGGGTTGTAAGGTGATTGAGGCTGCAGGGGAGAGATTTGGATTCGATGTTGAATGGATAGAGTACCCACACGGTGCCGACCACTACCTTGCAACCGGGGAACTGATCTCGGAGGACACTCTAAAAGAGCTTTCCAATTATTCTGCGATATATCTGGGATCAATAGGTGATCCAAGGGTTGCACCAGGTGTTCTGGAAAAAGGAGTTCTGCTTGCTGCAAGGTTCTACTTTGATCAGTATGTCAATCTTCGTCCTATTAAACTACTTGAGGGTGTATGGACCCCAATAAAGGACAAGACGCCTGAAGACATTGATTTTACGGTAGTCCGGGAAAACACAGAAGATTTCTACATAGGTATTGGCGGACGAGCAAAAAAAGGAGTAAGCAAAGATGTTCTTGAAGTCTCAAGGAGTCTGTACTCTGCAAAGTTTGGGCTTGATATCGATACTGATAGTGAAGAGATAGGTTACCAGATCGGGATGATCTCTAAAGAAGGCACGCAGAGGGTTATAAGATATGCTTTTGACCTTGCAGAGAAAAGGAAGAAGCATGTATCCTCTGTTGATAAGGCGAATGTTCTCTCTGATATCTATGGTTTCTGGAGGGAAGAATTTGAGAGTGTTGCGTCAGAACATCCGGATGTCACCACAGATTTCAACTTTGTTGATGCTATCACTATGTGGTTTGTCAAGAACCCGGAATGGTTCGATGTTGTAGTCACTCCTAATATGTTCGGGGACATAATCACCGATCTTGGTGCTATGGTTCAGGGTGGCCTTGGACTTGCGCCGGGGGGAAATATAAATCCTGAGGGCACAAGTATGTTCGAGCCAATACATGGATCAGCACCAAAGTATAAGGGTCTGAATAGGGTAAACCCAATTGCTACTATATGGGCTGGGTCCATGATGATCGAACAGCTAGGTGAGAAAGAAGCAGCAGATGCCATTGTGTCTGCAATAGAGACTAATATACTTGAAGCTAAGGTCAGGACCTATGATATGGGTGGCTCTGCCGGCACTTCAGATGTTGGCGATGAAATAGCAAGAATAGTTCTTGATAAGTAATATCTGCATCCATTCTGGATGCATCACATTCTATTTTTAAGAAGTATTTATCTTCCGAATGCTTTAAATCAAGAGTTTTTTCTTCAAAATGGGGATTTTAAAGAGAACCATCTTTTTTCAGATATCTTGTTTAAATCTAAGTTCAAAATATTTTTGTGCTTATGTGGAGTAAAACTGTTATAATGATGATGAGCATAAGAATATTTTGTATAACTAACTTTAAATAGTTTAGAAAAAACCCTTTTATTATACATGTGTGGCTTTTAAAAACCGCACCATATCACCAGCTACATACAAAAATATATCGTGCACTACATATAATCATGTGAAAATTAATTAAGCTTAGACCTTTTAAGGAGGCTTGAACTGGTATGTCAAAGACGATTGAAGAGCTTGAAAGCGACCTTTGTGTTATGAATGAGATGTTTCGCAAATATATAAAAATCTCAATGAGCTACCAAAAACAGATCAACGATGCCAATATCTCTGAAGAGCGGCGCAGGACCCTGTTGGAAAAGCTTTCCAATGAGGATGAAAAGGTCCTCGTTGCAAAAAAACAAATTGAGAAATTCGAACATACCATTGAAATGCTTAAAAGACCCAACCATAAATCAAAAACTTTAAGGTCATGTAAAGAAGATTGCGATTATCTTATTGCTTACATTTGAAAGGTCACATGTGCCTGTGGAACACCAGTTGACCATTAACTGGTTATGCGTGTTCCCCTGTGAACAACCTTTTTATCATTTTCCTTGTTGCTTTCTTTCAACACGACATCATAAACGTTTGTGGGGTCACTACCTTCCATTACTATTGTCTCTATATTACAGCGTTCAATTATCTTTGCAGCAAGAGGATCGACTGGTGACTTTGAGCCGGCTTTCATCTCTGTGGCCATCACTGTGTTAACAAGTTGCTTTGCACTCATTGTTTCATATTTTATAGCAGCTGGATCCTTGCGGGGATCTGCAGAATATACACCATCAACAGCTGTGGCTATAACAAGTAGGTCCGCACTGAGGTATTCTGTAAGGATAGCAGCTACCGCATCTGTTGTCTGTCCAGGGATAACTCCTCCCATGACAACTATCTTTCCTGAAGATAAGGCTTCTTGTGCTTTTTTATAGTCACTTGGTGGTTCTGGATATGCACGATCTGCAAGTGCAGATATGAGTAGCTTTGCATTCAGGCGTGTGATGTCTATTCCAATGTAGTCACATTCGACTTCATTTGCTCCTGTGCTGCGTGCCACGCTGATATAATCCCTGGCTGCAGCACCACCACCGGTTACAACAATTACCCGGTGTTCTTTAGCAAGCTGTTCAAGCACACTGGCATATCCCCTAAAACTTTCTGGTCTAAGCTCATTTGCCAGGATCGATCCGCCTATAGATAGTACAATTAACATGATAATCTCTACTCATTAAATTTAATTTTTTTTAACAATAATGCCATTGCAAATATTGCCAGTAAACCCATAAATGAAGAAAAGCCTGGTACAAGGTTTGATATTGATAATGGTGATCTGTTCATGGACATACTTTCACTATGAAGTAGGTTTCCATTGTACAGTCCGGCTACCTTTATTTCATCGCCCTTTGCAAGATCTGTTGAACCATAGTAAAATACTTTGAGTGCGTTGTTCTCCTCATCTGCTACAGTTGCTGTATATCTGCCCATACTCATTTCAAGATTTGAGAGGTTACCTATCACAGTCAGATATCTTCCATTATGTGAGGCCGGGTCATCAAGAATATTACTTATGTTGACCATTCCCATATCTTCAATGGGATAATGAAGCACATATGTAGGTATAAACAAACTCTCTCCTGTACGCTCATATCTGAACTGTCCAGTAACTAGTATGCCATCATTTACGCTGAACCCTTCAAAAAGTTCCATTCTCCTTATGTCTACCTTCAGAGAATGGCTATCTTCAACTATTGTTGCCGTATGTCGGTCAATATCTGATATGTTGCCTGTGACAGTTATGGTGCGGTATGCAATTGTACTGTCATAGACAGTGGGTTCATCGTTTATCCTGGATATTGGAACGACCTCACGCTCAAACATATTTGCACCTACGCATGTGACAGTAGAACAAAGAAGGACCAATATAAGTATAATTTTCCTTGATCCACTGTGATCTGACATTAACATCACCGCTTAAAGTTTCCCCATCTTGTGAAGTAGTTCTGCATTGAGTACACTGGCGCCGGCAGCCCCACGTATAGTATTGTGGCCCATTGCAGTATAACGTATACCTTCCCTAATACGACCAACAGTTATGCTCATTCCTTTGCCCATGTTCCTGTCAAGACGGGGCTGTGGTCTGTCTGGTTCATCCCTTACTATCAATACCTGGTCTGGCTCAGTGGGAAGATCTCCAAGCTTTGGATTGAAATTCAGGAATGCATCTTTTACTTGTTGTGGTGTTGGGTCATCTGTCATCTTTGCCCAGATAGCTTCTGTATGTCCATCCGTAACAGGGACTCTGCTGCAGGATGCACTAACTTTAATGTCCGCTTCAACTATTTCAGCACCATTGAACTCTCCAAGTATCTTTAATGGCTCTAACTCGATCTTCTCTTCCTCCCCGCCTATGTATGGGATTATATTATCTAAGATGGCCATTGAAGCAACACCCTCATAACCAGCACCTGATATAGCCTGCATGGTTGCAACATTGACCGACTCCAATCCAAACTGCATGAGTGGCTTAAGGGTGGGGACCATTACAATGGTAGAACAATTGGGGTTTGTAACAATGTATCCGTCCCATCCTTTCTCATCCTGTTGAACTTCTATAAGCCCAAGATGATCAGCGTTAACTTCTGGAATCACCAGTGGAACATTTTTTCCCATCCGGTATGCAGATGCATTGCTTGCAACAGCAAATCCATCTTTTGCAAACTCTGCCTCTACGTTCTTTGCAGACTCTGAAGGAAGTGCTGAGAAAACAACATCGGCATCGACTTTTTTTGGGTCAACAGGAACAACTTCCATATCCTTTACAGAATCTGGTATCCTTTCCTCAAGTCTCCAGTTTGCTGCATTTTCATATTTCTTGCCGGCACTTCTTTCTGATGCCGCCAGAGCTGTTATCTCAAACCATGGGTGGTTTTCGAGTGCCTGGATAAATCGCTGGCCTACTGCACCAGTGGCTCCCAGAATACCTGCTTTGATCAATTCTGACATACGTTTCCCTCCATTATTAATAAAACATATTATTATATTGTTAAGTACTATGTTATTTTATTTCAAATCAGATTATTAAAATAAAGACCTGATGCTATAAGCTCATTCCAATGATATTGCATCTGTTGGGCACACGTCTATACAAGCACCACAGTCCAGACAATCCTCAGCGTGTACAATTGCAATGTTCTCTCCGTTAAGCACAATTGCTTCTGCAGGACATTCATTTATACATGTTCCACAGCCAACACATTCATTGACAACAATAATCGCTACCATCTATTTTAAGCTCCTTTTATAATATTTATCACATTATATGTAATATGTATTTTGTATTTGTTAGGTTGTGAAATGATACTATCAGAGTCACACATATTCATAACATAAGTGAGATAAAAAGTTGTCGTTGTACTAATGATTCCAAAATCATTAACTGTAAAATCATTAACTGTTAATTGGAACCTCTTTGATATGGCATGTTTTGTGATAGAATAATAAGTATACAATGGAAATTTATATTAAAACAATTAAGATTAATTTATATACATTGCATCAAAATTCACGGCCGTGAACAGACAAAAAAGTGTTATACGTAGTCACACAGGCGGTGTGTCACCGGTCATAGGTGTATTATTAATGCTCCTACTTACTTTAATTCTGGCAGGTATAACGGTTTCTGCAATTTATGAAAATGGTCACATAGATCCACTAAAAAAAACACCTTTGGCTATAATTGAAATTGAGGGGGCTGTGGGTGGAATGCCATATATTGGATATCCTCATGGCACTCCCTACATAGAGAACTTTATTGTGCTTGCACACAAAGGTGGCGATCCTCTGGATGTCAATTCTGTATACATGGTCATCACAGGTTATGGATGTAGTACCACAGGTTCATTCCCACACTTTAAGGTTCCCAGGGGTCAGCTGGTAATTACATATGAAGATCTTGGGTATGATGGAAAGTTATCTCAATATGAAATACGCAATAAAGATCTCTCTGACGGATTGTGGTCTGCTGGTGAGAAACTTACAATAAATGGTTATGACAGTATCAAAGGTACTGCAGAATCATCCGTACATGTTACCATAAATGGTATGAGCAATACATCCAACAACTATGGACTAAAGGAAAACAGTATAATAACGATAGAAATCTTTGACAGGGATACAAAAACTATAATCGCTCGTACAGAGTGTAGTGTAACTCCTGCCAGATGATCATACATCAAAACCGTTTAAGTAATGTAAGGGCATAGGTATTGCGATGAGCGGCAAAAGCGGATATATGAAATATTTTACCAAAGAGGTATGCTATCCACATCAACAGGATGCAATGGACAGTATTCATTCTTCACTTTTGAACAAGGAAATAGTACTTTTTGAGGGAGCCTGTGGTACTGGCAAGACCCTAAGTGCCCTTGTACCTGCTCTTAATGTGGGTAAACAACTCGACAAAAAAGTCATTATAGCTACCAATGTACACCAGCAGATGGTCCAGTTCATAAACGAGGCCCGTGATATAAAGCAGAAAAATGACCTGAAAGTTGCGGTCGTTAAAGGTAAGTCCGCAATGTGTCCCAATGAGAACGATTACGATGAGTGCAAGCTTAAACGTGAGAATACGTTTGAACTTTTGGAAACAGAGCGTGATATCAAGCTTAAAAAGCAAGAGATGAAGTCTGCATTTGAGAATTACAAACGCTCTGGGGACCCTGCACTTGTTGCGTTACGTGATGTGCTTGCACAAGAGATGGAGGTGGCTGAGGAAAAGTCAGGAGAGCTTCGCAAAAGGGCATGCAATAATCTTTATGAGGTATTGCAATATGAAAGCGAATCCTTTCGTAAATGGCTTTTTGATGATGTACGGACTCCCGAGGAGGTAAATGATTATGCTTTTCAGGGAGGGATGTGTGGCTATGAATTGCTCAAACGTGAGCTTAAACATGCTGATCTGGTAATATGTAATTTCCATCATCTGCTCAATTCTGATATATTCATGACATTGCTCAACTGGCTTGAAAAAGAGGCACATGATGTCATTGCTATATTTGATGAGGCACACAACATTGAGTCTGCTGCAAGATCACATTCATCCATAACTATTACAGAGCACACCCTGGAAAAAGCCATTGCTGAAATAGAAGCTAACATTGATCAGATGCCAGACGGGGGCGCACACAACCTGTTCAGGATACTCCTAAGTGTTATCCGGGATATCTATAATTCCCGTTTTAAGTTCGGTGAGAGGGAAAAGGTTGGCAGGCACTGGTATGATATGCGTATAAGTGATCCTTATGAGCGCAATGATATGATATGTGGTAAGTTCCTAAAACTTGCAAAGGATGCCGGTTTTGGGGAAGAAACGCAGATACAGAAAGTTCTTTCTGAGGCGGGGGCATTTGGTGCAATGCTTGACGATAACTATCGTGAGCAGTACAAAAAAGGCATGAGTGCAGTTCTTAAGCGCTCGAATATAAAATATGCTGCAGATTTCCTATCATCCTACCTTGTTCTCTCTAACAATCTCAATTACTATCCCATACTCAATGTAAGACGTGACCTGAACAATGAGATATATGGTCGAATAGAGCTCTTTACCTGTATACCCAGAAACGTAACTGAACCATTGATCGACTCGATCTTCTCAGCAGTGCTCATGTCAGCCACTCTTAGGCCCTTTGATATGGTAAAGACCACTCTTGGAATTACAAGACCTACTTGTGAGATTGCTTATGCAACCTCTTTTCCTGAAGAGAAGCGTCTTACTCTTTCAGTTTCTGTCCCTCCCTTGTTTGCGAAAACAAGGGGTGACCCAAACACTCTGCAGGCAGTTGAAGAGGTAATTTTCGATGCTATAGAGCAGACTATGGGCAATGTGATAATCTTCTTTCAGAGCTCCTCTGAGGCAAGAAGATACTATAAGAAGTTGGATGGAAGGGTAGATGTACCCGTATTCCTAGATGAGGTCGGGATATCTTCACAGGAGGTTAGGGAGGACTTTTTCAGAATGGGTGAGTCAGATAATAAAGCAGTGCTGATCTCATATCTCTGGGGCACTCTTAGTGAAGGCATAGACTACAGTGATGGAAGGGGAAGGACAGTTATCATAGTGGGTGTGGGATATCCTGCCCTAAATGACAGGATGAATGCTGTTGAGTCGGCCTATGATCACATGTTCGGGTATGGTTCAGGATGGGATTATGCAGTACAGATACCTACAATCCGCAAGATACGCCAGGCCATGGGTAGGGTCGTACGCTCCCCAAATGACCATGGTGTGAGAATACTCCTGGATGGACGCTTCAGTTCCAGTGCACCCGGGAAGTTAGGTAAGTTCTCAGTATTTGAGATATTCCCTCCTGAGGAAAGGAAGGAGTTCATAGATGTGCAACCTGACAAAGTCAAATATTCACTGATGAATTTCTTCCAGGACAATCAGTAGAACCTAATGGGTTGTAGGGAATAATTATTACCAATGAGATCTCAATATTATGCGGTGTACAATATGGGACTTGAAAATATAATGAAAGAATTATCTGCAGAGCTTGAAAGGCTTGTGAGTACAAAGACCGTCATTGGAGAGGCGATGGTAGTCGGCGATACCAGTATAATACCAGTCACCAAGGTCTCAT